>JAUSPK010000113.1 GCA_030655735.1 Syntrophales bacterium
TCCTTACCTCAAAAATAATTGAGAAGCGCACGTCCGCCGCTCACCTCCTGTTCTCAAAATAGGACTCCCTGGAAGAACAGAAAAAAAGCGGACATATCATGTGCTACAAAACCGGACAATTCTATTTGTTCTTGACAATGTGCCTGAATATCCTTGACTCACAGGATCCTTATCCATATAATTGATCTAACCAAGAGAAATTCAGTTTCAGATGTTAAAGGATCCTAATTCCTATACCTATTGGAGTGATTATCTAAATTCATCATACAGTGCGAAGGAGGATCAGGGCCATGACAGTCAAACCTCAAGCATCGGGCAAAGAGGGGAAGAAACGCGGCCCCAGAAAGAACGCTGTTCCCCTCCTCCCGGAAGTCATTATGTGTCCCATGTCGGGGTTGGGATATATATCGTGCAGGACGGCACATTTGTCTATACCAGCCCATTATATCAAAAGCTGACCGGCTATTCGGACGCCGAGCTCACAGGCCGCAATCCCCTCGATTACCTTCATCCTGACGACAGAGCGGCGGTCAGAAAAAATGCCGTCAAGGCTTTGAAGGGTAAAAGCTCCGAGCCTTATGAATACCGATTCATCAGGAAGAATGGCGAGGTAATGTGGGTCCTGGAGATGATCACCTCCATCATACATAAAGGTGAGCGGGCTTCACTCGGAAGCTTTATGGATATTACCGAACGCAAGCAGATGGAAGAGACCCTGCGGCAGTCTGAGGAAAAATACCGGGACATCATTGAAAACATCCAGGACGGCTATTTCGAGAACGACCTTGGCGGTAATTTTATCTTCTTCAACGACTCACTGTGCGCCATACACGGGTATCCCAGAGAAGAATTGATGGGCATGAACAACCGACAGTATGCAGATAAAGAAAACGCAAAAAAGGCATTAGAATCCTTCCGGACAATCTACGAAACAGGGAAGACCGGAAGAGTCTTTGATTACGAGATCATACGAAAGGATGGGACGAAAAGACAGGTCGAGGTATCCGCATCGTTACAAAAAGACTCATCCGGCAAGCCGACAGGATTTACTGGAATTACACGGGACATCACCGAGCGCAAGGAGGCCGAGGAAGCGGTGCGCCGCAGCGAGGAGAGATACCGCAACATTCTGGAGAGCATCCAGGAGGGCTATTTTGAACTTGACCTTGACGGCAAGTATACCTTTGTTAATGAGGCTAACTGCAGGTTTCTGGGATATACCAAAGAAGAAATGGTCGGAATGAATTCCCGGCAGCATATGGATGAAGAAACCGCTAAAAAATTGGATAAGCCTTACCGCGAACTTTACCTGACGGGCACACCGATTGAGTTATTAGAAGTTGAATCTATCAGAAAAGATGGGGCTAAGGTGCTTTACGAAACGTCGGTATCTCTCATCAGGGATTCAAAAGGTAAACCAATCGGATTCCGGGGTGTTTCTCGGAACGTCACCGACCGCAAGAAAATGGAGCAGACAATACGGCAGTCCGAAGAAAAATATCGTGCCATCATAGAACAACTGGAGGACGCCTATTTTGAGGTTGACCTTCCCGGTTGTTTTACCTTCGTCAATGATGCGGAGTGCAGAAATCTCGGATATTCCCGGGAGGAATTGATCGGCATGGACAGGCGAGGGTATGCAGATGAAAAAAACTCTGAAACCCTGTATCGCATCTTCAACGAAGTTTACAACACAGGGGCCCCCGTTCGCGCGCATGATTTAGAACTTACCAAAAAAGACGGAACGAAGGCATCCAACGAAATATCCGTATCCCTTATAAGGGATACGGAGGGGAACCCGGTCGGATTCCGAGGGATTGCCAGGGACGTTACCGAACGCAAGGCAATGGAGGAAAGGGTACGGCAGTCCGAAGAAAGATATCGCGACATAATAGAAAATATGGAGGACGCCTATTTTGAGACCAACTTGGCCGGTAATTTTACCTTCGTCAATGATGCGGAGGCCAAAAATCTCGGATATACCCGGGGAGAATTGATCGGCATGCACAGCCGGCAGTATACAGATGAAAAAAACGCTGAAGAATTGTATGGCCTCTTCAACAGCGTTTACAAAACAGGGACAGCCATCCATGCGTATGATTTAGAACTTGCCAAAAAAGACGGAGCGAAAGCGTTTCACGAAATATCCGTATCCCTCATAAGGGATTCGGCGGGGAACCCGGCCGGATTCCGAGGCATTGCCAGGGACGTTACCGAACGCAAGGCAATGGAGGAGAGGATCCGGCAGTCCGAGGAGAAATATCGGACCATTATCGAAGAAATGGAGGAATGGTATTTTGAGACCGATCTGGCCGGCAACATCCTCTTTTACAACGATATCTTCATCAAGGGTTTAGGATATTCCCATAAAGAGTTAACGGGGGTGAATTTCCGGGACTTCGTCAAACAGGAAGATCAGGACACCGCTTACAAGACATTTCATCAGGTCTATGAAACGGGGGAACCGGCCAAGAATTTCCCCTATGAGTTTATCCGGCAGGACGGCAGCACAACCTTTATCGAGTTTTCCATCTTCCCCAGACGAGACCAGGAGGGCACAATTTTGGGGTTTCGGGGGGTTGGGCACGACATCACGGAACGCAAACGCACCGAAGAGAGGATTCAGTACCTCGCCACACACGATACCCTGACGGAGCTCCCCAACCGTTTGACGTTCAACCAGCTGCTAAACCACGCCATTGAGGGGGCGCACCGTTATGAGCGGAAGCTCGCCGTCTTTTTCATCGATCTGGATCGCTTCAAGATTATCAACGACACGCTGGGCCACGAGGCAGGCGACCAACTGTTGCAAGAGATCGCCGTGCGATTGAGGCAGGCGCTGCGGGCGGTCGATGTTATCGCCCGTCTGGGGGGGGATGAGTTTGTCATACTGATCGAGGAGGTCACCGATTTGGGCCAGGTCACCACCGTGGCACGCAATGTCCTTTCTTCCGTCATAAAACCGGTAATGATCATGGGTCAGGAATGCCGTGTAACGGCAAGCATCGGCATCAGCGTCTATCCGAAGGATGGCGTGGACGGACAAGCCTTAATGAAAACCGCCGACATAGCCATGTATTTTGCCAAGGAGGAGGGGAAGAATAACTACCAGTTTTATTCCAAGGACATAAAATCCCAGTCAATCGAACGCCTCTTGATTGAGACGAACCTGCGCCAGGCATTGAAGCGCAAAGAATTCTCCCTGCACTATCAGGCAAAGCTGGACTTCAAAACCGGTGCGATCACCGGTGTTGAGGCCCTGCTGCGCTGGCAGAATCCGACCCTTGGTTCGATAACTCCCCTGCAATTTATTCCGGTAGCCGAAGAAACCGGACTGATCGTGCCTATCGGCCGGTGGGTAATGAAAACCGCATGCGCCCAGAATGTCGCCTGGCAGCGCGAAGGTCTTCCCCCTGTCTGCATGGCGGTGAATTTATCACTTCGTCAGCTCACAGACGAAGCCCTGCTTGAGGACATCAAGGCAGCACTGGATGATTCCGGCATGGCGCCGAATCTGCTTGAACTCGAAATTACCGAAAGTATGGTGATGCATAACCCCGCGCGCATGATCAAAATACTCTCCAAAATCAAGAAAATGGACGTGCGGCTCGCCATCGACGACTTCGGCACCGGGTACTCTTCCCTCTCCCAGATCAAAAACTTTCCTATCGACACGCTCAAGGTGGACCGATCCTTCATCCGCAACCTTCCTAATGATTCGGAGGACAAGGCGATTACTGAGGCGATCATCGCCATGGGCAGGACCCTCAGCCTTACCGTCGTGGCCGAAGGTGTGGAGACCCAGGAACAGATGGACTTCTTAGAAAAACATTTCTGTGATCAGATGCAGGGGTACTACTTCAGCAAGCCCATTATACCCGAGCAGTTTGCCGATCTGCTGCGCACACATGTCTCCAGTAAAAAAGGGTGAACAGGGAACACTCTGTAGCATTTCGAAAAATTACGAAGAAAGGTCGCGGTCACTGTCTTTGCCTAGGGTCAGTTTCTCGGCTACCCTGACGGCCTCCACGCCGTCTTTGGCATAGTGAGCGCCGATGGAGTCCGCGTAGGCCTTTGTCACAACGGCCCCACCGACCATGAACTGGCAGTCAAGGGACTGCTGCCCCGCAAGCTCTACTACCTCCCGCATGTTCACCATGGTGGTGGTCATCAGGGCGGACAGGGCGATAACGGAGGGTTTGATCCTGGCGGCCTCTTGGATAATGGTCCCGGCGGGCACATCCTTGCCCAGGTCGGTCACCTCGAACCCCTGGTTTCTCAGCATCAGCGTCACGATGTTCTTGCCGATGTCGTGAACATCTCCCTTGACCGTCGCGATCACGATACGCCCCTTCTGTCTCTTCGCCGGCCCGGCATCCCCAAGCCACGGTTCGAGATAGGCGATCCCCTTCTTCATCGCCTCGGCGCTCGCTATCAGCTGCGGGAGGAAGTATTCCCTTCGGTCAAAGAGCATCCCAACCTTGGTGATCGCGGGGACCATGCTTCCATCGACGATTTTCCGGGCGTCTCCTCCTGCCTCCAGTGCCCGGGAGAGCACGGATTCGATGTCGTCCCTGTTTCCGTCGAGGACAGCCTGGAACACGGGGTCCGCAGGCACTTCATGGGAAGGGACCCTCTTTCCTTTTGCTTCCGGGGGTCTGCGCGAGAAGTACCTGATATACGCCGCCGCATCCCTGTCTCGTCCCTCGAGGAGATCCGCCGCGACGGAGCTGTTCATCACCTCTTCCACGCCGGGATTGGCGATCGCCATCGTCAGCCCCTTCGAGACCGCCATGGCGAGAAAGGCCGCGTTCAGCGATGGGCGCTCCGGCAGCCCGAAGGAGACATTGGAGAGACCGATAATTGTATTGGCCTTGAAGACATCGCTGATCCACTCAACCGTCTTGAGGGTCTCCATGGGGGCCTTGCTGTCGGAAGAGGCCGCCATGACAAGCCCGTCGACAACGATGTCGGCCTTCGCAAATCCCAGGGCCGCGGCCTTCGCAAAGACGGCCTCTATGATCTTCTTCCTCTCTTCGGCCGTTTCAGGGACATTCCCCTCCGTCAGGGGAAGGAGTATGAACATGGCCCCGTACTTCGCCGCGACGGGGAGGAGCCGCTCTGTCTTTTCCCGCTCCCCCGAGATAGAATTGATGAGGGCCCGGCCGGGATACAGCCGAAGCGCCGCCTCTATCACATTGCTGTCCGAAGAGTCGATGACCAGGGGCAGGTCGGAGGCCACAGAGAGGCTTCCGATCGCCTCCAGCATGCTCTTTTTCTGATCGATCCCCGGCATCCCCACATTGACATCAAGGAGCGACGCCCCCATCCGTTCCTGCTCCTTCGCCATGGTCCTGACGAGGGACATCCTCCCTTCAAGAAGTTCCTCCTGGAGGGGCTTTTTCCCCGTCGGGTTGATCCGCTCCCCGACGATCGAAAGGGCTCGCCGACCTTCGAGTATAACGGACGATCGCGCGGAGCTGACGGCGCTGATAGAGTCTCTGGCCGGCGGGATGGATCGTCCCCCGGCAACAGCCTCCTTCAGCCTTCGGATATATTCAGGGGTGGTCCCGCAGCACCCGCCCAGGAGATTTGCCCCCTTCGAGACGAACTGCGCACCGAATGAGGCAAAGGTGTCCTCCCTCATGGTGAAGAGGGTCGCGCCGTCGATCAGTTCTGGCATCCCCGCGTTTGGTTTTGCCACCAGTGGAATTGTGGCCCAGGGTTTCATGGCCTCGATGAGCCCCAGCATCTCCTCAGGCCCGGTGGAGCAGTTGCAGCCGACGGCGTCCGCCCCGAGGCTCTGCAGCGTGATCAGGGCGGTCACGGGATCCGTCCCGTTCAATGTCCTGCCGTGTGCCTCATACGTCATGGTGACGCTGGTAAAGGTGTCCGTCAGTTCCTTCACGGCGATAAGGGCCGCCCTGGTCTCCTGGATGTCGATCATCGTCTCGATGAGGAAGAGATCGACCCCCCCCTCCAGGAGCCCCCGCACTTGTTCCTTGTAGATCTCGACGGCGTCCTCGAAATCCAGGTCGCCGAACGGTCTGACGAAGCGTCCCGTGGGGCCTATATCACCCCCGACAAGAACCCCCGCCCCCACCGCGCTCCGCGCGAGAAGGGCCAGATCCCGGTTAACCCGAGCCACATCGTGCGTGCCGTACTGGCTCAGTTTAACACGGTTCGCCCCGAAGGTGGCCGTGGTAACGATATCCGCTCCGGCATCCCGATAGGAGGAGTGGACCGCGCCGATGATACCGGGGTTCTCCAGGCACCAGATCTCGGGACACGCGCCCGCCGGCATCCCCTTTTTCTGCAGCTCCGTCCCCGTCGCGCCATCCAGTATGATTATCCGCTCTTTGATTCTGTCTTTCAGTGACATCTTATTCCCCAGTGTCTTCTTTATCCCTGAATCCCCGCCACGGCCGTGACGGACTTGTCCGGTATGAGAATAAAGTTTTCGTTGATCTTAATCCCGATGCGGTGGAGCTCCAGCAGGTCATACACCATTCTCTGTTTTTCCAGCAGAAAATCACCGTACCCGGCCGAGAAGCGCCCCTTCGTGAGGCGAGCCTGTTCCCTGGTCAGGAGGCGATTAAAAAGGCCGATAATCCAGTCAAGGGCCGCGTCCGTCATCTCGCTTGCCGCCGCGTCGACAACCACGCCGCGTGTCATGTCGCCCCCTTCGGTATCGCCCCGTATGGCGTCCATGACCGCACCCCCGGCGGTCGCTCCGATCAGGAGGGCCTCCGTGCACCCCTTCAGGAACCGGGCGAGTTTATCACTTTCAATCTCGGCGCCGGTCCCGAAGACAACCCGGTGAGGGGTCACGTCCCTCAGGGGAACCCGCAGGCCTGCCCCTTTCAGTGAAATAAGGGAGGTCGCGTAGTCGATGTGCCGGTCTATCTCTTCGCGTTTCCGGGCGTCGATCTTCGTTGTCCCCTCCCGGTAACCGAGACGCCGGTAGATCGCGTCTCTTGGCAACGGGATATGTATTGACGGGAAAATCTGTAGCTGTGTCGGCATTCGTATCGCCTCAGGCGCCCTTTATCAGTTTTTCGGCCGCCTTCACAACATGCTGCGCGGTGATCCCGAATTTCTCATACAGGACCGACGCGGGCGCACTGGCCCCGAATCCGTCCATGCCTATGACCGCGCCTTCCAGTCCCACGTAGTGTTCCCACCCCAGCTTGATACCCGCCTCTACCGCCACACGCGCCTTCACCGATGAGGGGAGCACCTCCTCCCGGTACGCCTCCGGCTGTCCGTCAAATAATTCCCAGCATGGAAGTGAAACGACACGGACCGCAACACCATCCTTCTCGGACAGGCTTTTACCGGCGTCGAGGGCGAGCTGCAGCTCCGAACCGGTCCCTATCAGGATCACGTCCGGCGTGCCCTTTGATGACTCCCATATGGTATATCCTCCCCTGTGGAGACCGTCGGCCGGGGTATACCGCGAACGATCCAGGATCGGGATGTCCTGGCGGGAGAAGATCAGCGCGGTGGGTCCCCTGTCATTGAGCAGGGCACGACGCCATGCCTCCACCGCTTCCGCCGCGTCGGCCGGCCGGATGACCATAAGTCCCGGCATGGCCCGCAGGCTCATCAGGTGTTCGATGGGCTGGTGCGTGGGGCCGTCTTCGCCCACACCGATGCTGTCATGGGTCAGCACGTAGACGACACGGGCGCCCATAAGGGCGGCAAGGCGTATCGAAGGCCGCATGTAATCCGCAAAGACGAAGAAGGTTCCGACGAATGGAATGATCCCTCCGTGGAGCGCCATGCCGTTCGCAATCGCCGTCATCGCGTGCTCCCGGACGCCGAAGTGCACGTTTCGTCCCTTATAACTCCAGTCCCCTCCTACGGCCCCCTGTACATCTTTCGTCCCCGTCCCGGCGGCCTGAAAATCGCCGAATCCCTTGAGCCAGGTCAGCGTGGAGGGATTCAGATCGGCCGATCCCCCCATCAGCTCCGGGATGACCGGCGCGAGCGCCTGGAGGACCGCCTCGGATACCTTCCGGGTCGAGACCGGCTTCAGATCCCCGCTGAACACAGGGAGGGCCGCCTCCCAATTCGGAGGAAGGTCCCCCTTCTGCACACGTTCAAACTCGGCGCAAGCCTCCGGATAGGCCTTCCGGCAGTGCTCAAGGACGGATTTCCACTCAGCTTCCTGCTGCCCTCCCCGCTCCACGGCACCTCGCATATGATCTTTGACCTCTTCCGGGACAAAAAACTCCGACTCCGCCTGCCAGCACAGATTCTCCCTCGTGGCGGCGGCCTCATCCCCCCCGAGGGGTGAACCGTGACAGGACGCGGTCCCCTGTTTGGCGGGAGATCCGTACCCGATGACCGTGCGTACCAAAATGATCGAAGGGCGCGACGCGTCTTCCTTCGCACGCGTAATCGCCTGGTCTATGGCGTCAACGTCGTTCCCGTCTTCGACGTGCTGTACCTGCCAACCGCACGACTCAAAGCGTTTTTCCACGTCCTCGGTGAAGGAAAGCCTCGTCTCGCCGGCGAGTGATATCAGGTTGTCATCGTACAGGACGATCAGCTTGCCGAGCTTCAGGTGTCCTGCAAGCGAGCATGCCTCGTAGGATATCCCCTCCATCATGTCACCGTCCCCGGCGATGGCATAGGTATAGTGGTCTACGACCTTCACATCGTCGCTGTTGTATACGGCGGCGAGATGGGCCTCCGCAATTGCCATGCCGACCGCGTCCCCTATCCCCTGGCCGAGGGGCCCGGTCGTGACCTCAACGCCCGGCGTCGCGCCGAACTCCGGGTGTCCCGGTGCCTTGCTTTCCCACGCGCGAAATGCCTTTATGTCATCAATGGAAAGATCGTAGCCGGTCAGATGGAGAAGCGCGTAGAGCAGCATAGAGCCATGTCCCGCGGAGAGGACAAAGCGGTCCCTGTCCACCCAGCCCGGATGTGAGGGATTGTGTTTCAGGTGTCTCGTCCAGAGGGTATAGGCCATCGCCGCGCCCCCCATCGGCAACCCCGGGTGTCCCGATTTCGCCCCCTGTATCGCATCAATCGCGAGAAAACGGATCGTATTGATGGAAAGCTCCGCCAATTGTCTTGTGTTTTTATCACCCATGCTCTCTGTCAGCTCCTTGAAGAATATTTAGATGTACACGCCCGGTTCTTTGAAAATAGTGGATGGGTGCGCAAGGGAGTGCCCCGGTATTGAGATACGAACGCCCGGCACAGGCATGACGAAAACACCCTCTCTACCCGGGTTTTACTACTTGATTCCGTAGTAATTCTCAAGAAAAATGTAAGACGGCCCGGAGACGCGACGCTTACGGGGGTCACGGAAGATCACGAAACTCGGCAACCATAACGGTGTGGTCGGACGGTTTCTCCGCACGCCTCGGGGCAAGATCGATGGAGCAGTCGAGCGAAAGGGCAGTCAGAGGGGGAGTCGCAAGGATATGGTCGACCCGCCAGCCCAGCCCCCTGTCTACCGCCGCGGGAACCCGGTAGTCGAAGAAAGCGTACTGCCCCGCCTCTCCCGGGTGATGCTTCCTGAAGACATCCAACAGCCCCCACGACGTCAGGGCGTCAAAGGCCTCCCATACCTCCGGCGTAAAATCGGCATGTCCCAGGAGGCGTTTGGGATCATGGACATCGATCTCTTCGCGGGCGACGTTGAGATCGCCGCAACAGACCAGCGGGTCATCCGGCGAATAGTGCCGTTCCAAAAAGGTGCGGAGGCGAACAAACCACTGAAGCTTGTACTGGAACTGGGGAAGCTCTATGCCTCGCCCCTGGGGCACATACAGGTTCAGGACCGATATGCCGGAGAAGACCCCCCGTATCAGGCGGCTGGTATCGAACGGTTCCGTATCCTCCAGACCGAACGCGACCCCCTCGGCCTTCTCCAGCGATGCGATGGCCACGCCATTATACCGTTTCTCCCCGCTGAAGACCACGTGGTAGCCGGCCTCCTCAAAGGCCCCCGCCGGGAACTTCGCGTCCTCGACCTTCGTCTCCTGCATGCACAGGACATCGGGACGGTTCTCCCGAAGCCACGGAATGACGATATGGAGACGGGATCGTATAGAATTCACATTGTAGGTGGCAATCTTGAACATAGTCATCACCAATCAGATGGACGGAGGCCATACACAGAAGAAGGCAAGGCCCTCCTTATTCCTCTATCCGGGCATAAGGGTTTTCAGGATATCCTCCTTGCCGATAATGCCGACCAGCCTCCCCTGATCGAGCACCGGCACCGTGTGTATGGTATGCTTCACCATCAACGTCGCGATCTCTTCCAGGTCCGTTTCGGGATCAACCGTTACGGGATCGGAGGACATGGCCTCGGCCACGGTAACCGCGGCCATTTTTTTCAGCGCCTTTTCGATATCTTTCTGGGAGGTCAGGGGGATCAGGCTGTCGAGGAGGATGAAGTAGGAAGGCAGGGGAATCTTCTTCTGTAGTGTGATCAGATCATCCTGACAGATCATCCCCTCCAGGCGCCCCTCCTGATCGACAACGGGCAGGCCGTTGATGTGGTGTTCAAGCAGCAGCCTGGCGGCCTGAACAATCTCCGTCTCGGGATGGACCACGATTACCTTCTTTGTCATGATATCTCCTGCTTTGAGCATTGTATCTCCCTCCCCGTTACCTTGTATTATAACTGTTAAGAGCCCTTTTTGTCATCTGGATCATGAAACAGGCCCATGACACCGGCGATCTTCTCCGATGATCCAACGGCAAAAAGTACATCACCGGCATGAAACAGCATATCCACGTCCGGATTGGACACGACCCGGGTCCCCCTCCGCATGGCCAGCACGGTAACGCCGTATTTTTTCCTCAGCTCGATCTGGGCCAGTGATCTTCCAATAACCGGCGCCCTTTTCCCAATCCGCAGCGCACTGATCTCGATATCGGGAACCTGAATCTTCAGATCGGCGAACGATGCCGTCTCCCGGGCAAGGGTCCGAAACATCTCGTACCCATCCGACCGCACCTCGGCGGCGAATTTTTCTATGACATCCCGGGGGACGAGATATTTTGCCAGGACACGGTTGAATATTTCCACGGAGGTCTCAAACTCCTCCGGGATGACCTCGTCGGCCCCCAATTCGTATAGGGAAGCCATCTCCTGGAAATAGCGCGTTCGTACAATCAAGTACACGTTCGGATTCAGTCTCCGGGCAATTTCGGTGATTCCGCGGGTTGCCGCGGGATCGTTGATGGCGACCACGACGATTTTCGCGTCCTGTATGTCCGCGTTCCGGAATACCGCCTCCTGGGTCGCATCCCCGTAACAGATCGGCTCTCCCTTCGCCTGTTCACTCCTCACCGTTTCGGGATTCATCTCGATAATAACATAGGGGATATCCGCCACCCCGGCCGCTCTCGCAACGTTTCTGCCGTTCACCCCGAACCCGACGATAATCACGTGATCCTTTTTGCCCGCGGTCGCCATTTCCGGAACGGGATACAACCCCGTTCTGAGCCATCCCGGAACAGGCCCCCGCAATACGAAATCCGCCATACGGGGGGCAAAACCTATAATGAAGGGTGTTGCCGCCATACTGAGTACCGAGAACGCCAGGAACGTCTGATAACCGTTGCCGGAAAGCAGACCGTGCTCAATGCCGACCTTGGACAGGATGAACGAAAACTCGCCGATCTGGCTGAGGGCGAATCCTACCAAGATCGCGGCGCGCAGTTGCAGACCCAGCAGGACGGCCGCACCCCCGGCAATGATTGCCTTGAGGGAAAGGACCCCCGCGGTAATCAGGACGATCAACCCGAAATGCCGAAAGAGAAAACCGATATCCAGCAGCATGCCGATGGAAACGAAAAAGAAGCTCATAAATACATCCCGGAAGGGGAGTATATTGCCGAGCGCCTGATGGCTGTATTCGGATTCGGAAATAATCAGCCCCGCCAGAAACGCCCCGAGGGCGAGAGAAAGACCGATGCTGGAGGTCAGCCACGCAACCGCAAAGCATATGACGACAATGGTCAGCAGGAAGAGCTCCCGGCTCCGCGTCCGGGCGATCTGATACAGGACTCGGGGCACGATCCATCTGGCACAGATGATAACCAGCGCGATGATCCCGATTCCCTTGGCGACGAGAGCAAGGGAGATACCGGCCAGGTTTTCCGTTGCACCGGCCAGCAGAGGCGTCACCAGTATCATCGGGACAATGATGACATCCTGGAAGATCAGGATCCCGAGGGTGCTGCGCCCGTGGGGACTGTCAATCTCAGCCCTCTCCTGGGTGAGCTTCATGACGATGGCCGTGCTGCTGAGAGCCACGAGAAATCCCATAAAGATCGCCTCCCCGACGGGCTGCCCCATCTGCCTGGCCACGGCAAAGACGGCCAGGAGGGTCAGCGACACCTGAATCATGCCCCCGGCGAGAACGGCCCTCTTGATCTGCAGCAGTCTGTTGAGTGAAAACTCGATCCCGATGGTAAAGAGCAGCAGGACAACCCCGACTTCGGCGAGGAATTCAACCTCATGAACCGCCTTTACCAGCCCCAGCCCGTGAGGTCCCGCCAGTATGCCGGTCAGGAAAAACCCCACGATCGTCGGCACACGGACCTGATGGCAGACGAAGGCCACAAGGACCGACAATCCCAATATGATAATGACGTCATCCAGCAGCTGTATTTCCATATCCCCGTATATCCCTTACGCCGCGGCATAGCCCAAGCATGCAAATAAGGTGGAATATACAGTATCATTCCGGCCGGATTTTTTCAAAGATATTATATGTATCAGGATGCCCTTGGGGGGCCATCGCCTCACCGCATTTCCAAAAGCCTTTCGAGGTTCTGCCGTATATTTTCAATGAACGACAAGAGCGACTTATGATAGAATATATGTCCAAACTCACGGCTGTCCGGTTAAAGTTGGACGACCATAACATAATATATTGACATTATACAGCAAATGAACGATTTTCACTTTTTTCGATTTCAATTTACATTGCTTTCCCCGGTATGTACCTTTCCCCCACTCCTCTGGGGGAGGATTGCCAATGAATGCC
>JAUSPK010000013.1 GCA_030655735.1 Syntrophales bacterium
CACACAGGTTAGAATTTAATAAGCCCAGTAGGTAAAAGTAAGTTAGTGACGAATACTCATTCTTAAGTATAATGCCGTAGCCGCCACCTCCGCCACCGCCGCTACCGACAAAGTAATGATAATCAGTCGTATTGAACGTAAATGATACTCTGTTCGCAATACTCGGAGTCAGTATTTTTTCTTGTTCCATTTCGCTAAGATTTTGAGAGCGCCCGAAGGCATACCATCTGTCGTGTTTCCATTTCCCTTTTTCTCGTGCCTCAAGTATTTGACGATTTTCCTTCAAGTATGACCATACATTGGGAAATAAATCTGCTAAGTCCTGTGTAGGTAGTAATCCTGCTTTGCCATTAACAATTTTGTAAGGAAACAAAATTGACTTGGTAATCTCGGTAATATGGTAACGCTTCAGGTTTACAGAGCCTTTGCAGAGTGGATGCAACAATGCCGATTCGAGATTATATGTCTTTCCTGTGGCTGCCGATTTGTACTCTGTTTTTGAAATGTTCTCCATTATAAAAACCGAATCAGAACCAGTTATTAAACCCTGGAATATTTTTGCGGCCACATCCCCCAAC
Source organism: Syntrophales bacterium (assembly GCA_030655735.1). Taxonomy (GTDB): domain Bacteria; phylum Desulfobacterota; class Syntrophia; order Syntrophales; family UBA2210; genus UBA6078. The sequence goes on from JAUSPK010000013.1 coordinate 579, forward strand.
TTCATGGGCATCTCCATCAAACGCTCAAACAGCTTTGCCTCCGGCCCCACAACGAAATTCCAGTCAGCATCAGTGACCTTGTCAGCTAAGATATTCCCTTCTTTTTGTGGTTCGTCTTGACGCCAGCTGAGCAAATCGTTAACTTTAACAAATTTAAAATCTTTCATCCCCTGCATATTTAAAAACAAGAGACAAGTATACGTAGTGGCGTTCGCAAAAACCTGCCGGTCGCCAAAATGTATTATTTCTTTTAAATGTTTTCCAGCAGCAAGCAACTTGCGTAAAGATTCTCCATATTGAGCATTAAAAAATTTGTGTGGCAGAATGAAGCCAAACAGGCCTCGGCTATTAAGAAGGCGCAAACCCTTTTCCACAAAAACGACGTAAATATCATAGTTTCCTTTGCTGGCAGCTATATACCGCTTCTTATAAAATTCCACTTCCAGCGGAGCCCATTCTTTCATCGCTTGAATTCTTACATACGGCGGATTCCCGATCACCGCATCGAAACCCCCATCCTGCATGATTTCTTTGAACTCGGTTTTCCAGTCAAAGACATTGATGCGGTACATCTCTTCTTCATCAAGGAAGCTTGTCTGTTGTCCTTCATAGAAATCGGGGCCGATAAGGGAATTGCCGCATTTGATGTTGCTCCCCAGGTCGGGGAGGGCGCGTTCATGGAACAGTTCAAGTGTTTTGCCGATTGTTTCGGCGTTTTCATCTTCCAGCACTTTAAGAAGAAGTGAAAGCTTGGTCACTTCCACGGCCTGGGCGTCAATGTCCACGCCGTAGATATTGTTAAGAAGAATCCGCTTCCGTTCGTCGGTAGTAAGCCGCCAGTCACCGCCGGGTCCCTGATAGACGCAAGGCTTGCGCCCTTTGGCCCACTTTTCCGGGTCATCTGCTATGTATTGATCCCGGTGCCAGTCGAGGAGGTATTGATAAGCGCCTATCAAAAAAGAGCCCGAACCGCAGGCTGGATCGAGGATTTTCAGTTTACTCACAGCCCCGCGCGTGCCCGGCTTCTTATCCTCAACCAGTTTGCCGACGGTCTGTTTTACGATGTAATCGACGATGTATGTCGGTGTGTAATAAACGCCGCCTGCCTTTTTTACCTCCGGTTTTTCCTCGACAACAGCACGGTGACCCGGCGTCAAGCGGATTACTTTTCCCAGAAATTGCTCATAAACCTGCCCCAGAATATTCGCCGGAAGGACGGAGAATTCGTAGGGGCTGTCCGGGTAGTAGAGATTTGTGAAAACATCCCGGAGGGTTTTGTCGTCAATTGTGAGATCAAGCGTGAGGTCATCAGGGGAAGAGGTTCGATCCTTTTCCTTTCTGAAATGGAAAAGGCCTGAGTTATAACGATCATCGGCCTGCCGGAAGATCTGGCATAATCGCTGGTAGGCCTGTGTGCCGTTTCTCAAAGACATGAGCCGTCCGTATGGTTCTATTCCGCGGTCTTCACAGATGCGGAGAAAGATTATACGATCAATGGTGCGCTGGACGGCAAAATTCAGTTCGCGTATTGTCAGGCCCGGATTCCGCAGGGCGATGTTTCTGGCAAGTGTTTCCCGCCAGCGTTCAATTTCTTCGAGAAAGGCGGCATCCACTCCGGCTGTGCCGCGCTTTGCCCTGCTGGATTCGACATACTTGTCAAAAGACCCTTCCAGAACAGCTTCACGGGAGAAGACAGAGGCGATTTCATCCCAGCGCTCAACATATTCATTGTAGGTAAAGTAAAGGGTGCGTGCAGTGGAAGGCTTGTCGGTCTTGACCGGTTTGATCCGGCAGTCATAGACGGCGAGTTCCTCAAAATCTGTGAGAATACTGAGGGGCAGCTTGGCCGACCAGGCGTAACGACGGAGCTGGTAGGCCGGGTGGATATCCTCTTTGATGTTGACTGACGGCTTTTTGGCTTCCAGAAAGAATTTGCGTGCCCCGCCGATGCGAAAGCAGTAATCGGGGGCCTTTACGGCGCTGCCTACTCTGATCGCATCTTCATGGATTACATCCTTGTAGGCCTCCGCGTAGCCCTGCCTGTTGTAAATATCCCACCCGAGGGCATTGAAGAAGGGGTTGATAAATTCTTGTCGAACCTGGGCCTCATTGTACCGGCCTGACCGATAGGTATCAAGATTGCGGTCAAAGCGCTCAATAAGTTCATGGATTTCTTTGGGAGGTGACATCATTTTCCCACCTTGATGAGAATCAATACAGGGGATATAGCAGATTTGTCAATATATTTCGGGTCAAGAAGGCAAAGGCAAAAGCTCAAGCCAGGCGGATTGATTACAAAACAGGATTTCTCCCTGGCATGCTGTTTCAGTAAAGCAAAAAAGCCCTCAAAGAATTCCAGGTATTCCTGTCTTGGCAGCATGGATATGCTCTTTGGGTCATCTCGCTTTTCGTCAAAGCCGGGAGGACCGATGATGATGAGGTCGGGTTTCTGCTTATTGCTCCGGTGGTTGAATAGATCCATCATGCTGCATATGCAACCGCCGGAGCAATAACTTATCATGATTAAAGTGCCAACATTGTACACCAACCCAGAATCGGGTGTTTCTTCCCCATCTACGGAGAGTTCTTACCCCTTTGCAATCCAAAATTGATGGCCTTGCAAACCCCACACAGCGGGACTACAGCGCATCTGCGGCCATTCCCCATATCTCAGAAGTGGCAAGGAAAAATAAGGGATGATATAATAACAATCGAGTTCAGGTCTGTTCACGAAGACGAAGAGACGTTCTCGCAATCTCGGCGTCATATCAGGATCAAATTGTAATTGATTTTTGGGGCCAGCCACTATATCGTCTCAAGCGTGGCTATAGAGGAGGACGCAATGGACGCATCGACAGCAAGGAACCAGCCGTACCCGATCAAAGAGCCGGGCCGGCTTTCTCCGCGGATCGAATGGCTCAGGAATTACTATTTCAGGGGGGTGGAAAGACCGTGGAATAACGAGTTTACCTCGTGGGGAACGGGGGAACCCTGGGACGTACAGTTCGATGAGACGACATTCTACATAGTCCCCGAGACCTACGCCTTTCACCGGACATTCCGGTCTTCATTCATCCAGACGGCCCACCCCGTAGGATTGCATGAAGAGTTCTGGTCGTGGAGTCTCCCCGAGAGGAGGGCGTGGTTTATAAAGGAGGTTATGGTAAACCACGTGCCACAGGAGATACTCCCTGGAGACCTGATCGCCGGAGGGCGCTTCAATATCCAGGCATCCATGTGCTGGACAAAGAAAGAGGCCGCCCAGCGCGATAAGCTCATGTACGGCAGAAAGGGGGCCCGGGCACAGCTGAATCGGTTTCACAACCACGGATACGGGAACTCCGGTGCCACCAGCGGTCACATCATACCCGGGTATGGTAAGGCATTACGTATCGGATGGAGAGGAATATACGCCAACCTGCAGGCGGCATTTGACGCGCTTACCTCAAAGGAGCAGGAAGGCGCAAAGGGTGACCAGATAAAGGCCATGATGACAGCGGCCACCATGCCCCGGGAACTGGCAGCACGATACGCCTCCCTGTGCAGGGATATGGCGGAGAAGGAGGCCGATCCCGGAAGGAAGGGAGAACTGGGCACCATGGCCGAAGGTCTGGAGAGGGTCCCCTGGGAGCCTCCGACAACCTTCTGGGAGGCCCTCCAGGCCCTGTGGCTGACCCATATGCTGGTTATGAGCGACGAGAATTATCCCGGACCGGGGGTATCATTCGGCAGGATAGACCAGTACCTCCTCCCATACTGGGAACTCTCCCTCTCCTCCGGCATGGACAGAGATTTCGGGAAGGAACTCCTGAAGTGCTTCTGGATGCATGCCAACTATGCCTACGACGCCATGATACGCCTGGGGGATAACCAAGGCATAACCGCGGGATACGGTCAGCTGATAACCCTGTCCGGTATAGGGAAGGACGGTCTGGAGATAACCAACGACCTCACGTACGCCATCCTGGAGGTCATAGACGAAATGAGCCCCATCCTGGAGCCCAAGCCCAACGTCAGGCTTCACAGGCACACCCCCGACCAGCTCTTGAACAGGGTAGTTGACATGATCTCCACCAGCCAGGGGGCTCCCTTCCTCCTCAACTTCGACGAGAGATCCATGGCCGGCATGATGCGCGAGGCGAAAAGGGCGGGACGGGAAGACCTTATCAACGAGGATACCGTCTACAATTACGCCTCCGTGGGCTGTCTCGAGAACACCATGGTGGGCAATGACCGCTCCGGGACGGTGGATAACAACCTCAACCTCCTCAAGGCAGTAGAGCTTGCCCTGACGGGCGGGAAGGATCTCCTCCCCGCTGTCGACCCCATTACCGGCAAGGAGGAACGGATCAGGCAGGACGGACCCGCCACGGGAGATCCCTCCACCTTCAAGTCGTGGGATGAGTTCTGGGCCGCCTACACCAGACAGACCGCCTATATTATCGCACGATGCGTCAAGCTGTACGAAGCGACAGAGTCGATACGAGCCAGATTCTGCCCCACGCCATACCTGTCCTGTCTCGTGGAGGGGTGTGCCAGGAAGGGTCTCGATATCACACAGGGGGGGGCAGAGCTGAGTTTTACCACACTGGAGGGTGTCACCTTCGCCACGACCGTGGATTCTCTCCTTGCCGTCAGGTATCTGGTCTTCGACAAGCAGGAATGTTCGATGAAGGAACTGGTCCAGGCCCTTAAAGATAACTGGGTGGAACACGAGACACTTCAGGCGAAGGCGAAGAACAGGGCACCGAAGTACGGAAGAGATGACGATGCGCCCGATGCCATGGCGAAGAAGGTTATGGACCTGTGGACCGACGAGACATGGAGGCACAAGACCGCTTCCACGCAAAGACAGTTCAGGCCGGGAATGTTGAGTTGGAATTACTGGATAGGTGACGGGTACATCATGGCGGCGAGCGCGAACGGGAGACCAAAGGGGCAGTTCCTGTCCAATGCCATATGCCCGTCAAACGGTGCAGACACACATGGCCCAACGGCCAACAGCAACTCCGTGGGAAAGGCCCTCGGCGGGAAGGCAAGCGACGGCAAAGGGGACTGGGAGGAATACATGAACAGCCTTCCGAGCGGTTCCAGCCATACCATCACCCTTCACCCCTCGCTTCTGCGCGATCCGGAGCACCGGGAGAAATTCAAGGCGTTCCTGCGCGGATACGCGGAAAATGGGGGCACCTCACTGCAGATCAATATGCTGGATGCCGATATGCTGAGAGATGCGCAGAGGCATCCTGAGGACTACCGTACCCTGCTGGTCAGAATAACGGGGTATAACGCGTACTTCGCCGGGATAGGCAGAGAGCTCCAGGACGAGATCATTGCCCGTGAAAGCCACGGACGTTATTAAAACGGTTCACGGTTTACGGTTAAGGGTCATCTCCCAATTAGTTGAAGCTGATCAAAGAAGGGTTCGGGGGGTCAAGGGGTCGAGTGAAAGGCAAAAAAACTACACTGTGAACTGTAAACCGACAACCGTGAACCGTTACTAAGAGAGATATGGCACAAGACAATTCATCGCCCACGGCCACGGTATTGGAGATCCAGCGGCTTTCTACGGAGGACGGCCCGGGCATACGGACCACCATCTTTTTCAAGGGCTGTCCCCTGAGGTGCACCTGGTGTCAGAATCCCGAAAGCATACCGACGAGGCCTCAACTCCAGTGGGAAAGGGCGGCCTGTATCGGCTGCGGCACCTGTATCGACCTCTGCCCCGAAAAGGCCCTCTCCCGGGGGGGCGATGGGATCATAATCGACAGACGCGCCTGCACATCCTGCGGTCTGTGCAGCGAGGAGTGCCCATCGGCGGCAATGAAGATGGCGGGGAAGATCTGGGGGCTCAAAGGGCTGATTGCCGAGGTGTTGAAGGACCGGGCATATTTTGAGAAGTCAGGAGGGATCACTCTCTCGGGGGGCGAACCAACCATGCAGGCACCCGCCGCGGCCGTGATCCTGCAAGGTCTCAGAGAAGAGGGCATCCACACGGCGCTCGACACCTCCGGGCAGTGTACACCGGATATCCTTGACGCGCTCCTCCCCTCTGTCGACCTGGTACTTTACGATATCAAGGAGATAAACCCGGACAGGCACAGAAGATTCACGGATGTTTCCAATAAAAAAATATTGGAGAACCTCGCTCATCTGTGCCGCTATAGGAAGACGCATGAAATCCCGACAGACCTGTGGGTACGAACCCCTATTATCCCGGGGGCCACGGCGTCCGTGGAAAACATACGTGGGATAGGCCGTTTCCTGGCATCCCTGCCGAACGGGGCGGTAAGCCGCTGGGAGCTCTGCTCCTTCAACAACCTCTGCGGCGATAAGTACCGGCGCCTCGGCATGGGGTGGCCCTTCAAAGACACCCCCCTGCTGGCCAGGGGATATATGGAGGCCCTTGCCGACACAGCGGCGGGGTCTGGGGTAAACCCGGAAATCGTCCGCTGGAGCGGGCCGACAAGTATGGAGGAACAGTGAGGATGAAGTCGTTCGAAAGATTCGATATCCATGACATGAAGGAATTTGAGCCGGAGGCAAAGGTCGGCCTGATCGCCACTATCAATCCCGAAGGCCTCCCGCACATTACCCTGATTACCGCCCTCCAGGCGAAGACCCCCTCACAGATAATCTGGGCCCAGTTTTCGGAGGGTATGAGCAAGAAGAACGTCAGGGCAAACCCCCGGACGGCCTTTCTCATAATGACCCTGGACAAGGCGCTCTGGCGGGGAAAGGCCACGTGGAAGAGCTCTGCACGAGAGGGGGAAGACTACGAGATGTTCAACGGGAAACCCATGTTCCGATACAACAGCTACTTCGGCATACATACCGTGCACTACATGGATCTCGTGGAGACATACGGCAGGGAGGGGCTGCCACTGGCCCATATCGCCGCGGCATCCCTGCTCACAATGGCCGCACGATCCGGCGCCCGTACAGGCGCGGAGTCCCCCATACTGAAACCCTGGGGGGAGGCACTCTTCAACGGATTGAGCTCCCTGAAGTTCATCGCCTGGGTGGGGGAAGACGGCTTTCCCAACCTTACACCGCTTCTGCAATGCCGTGCATCGGACAGCAGGAGACTGGTCTTTTCCACGGCGGCCTACGGACGAGAACTGAAGGCGATCAAGGAGGGCAGCCCCGTGGCGGTGTTCGGTCTCACCATGGATATGGAAGATATCCTGATTCGTGGAATATTCACGGGCTTTGGACGGTACCGGGGAATACGGTTAGGCGCCATAGATATAGGATGGGTGTACAACTCCATGCCGCCTACGCCGGGGCAAATCTACCCCGAGGTGAAGGTAGAACGGGTTGTGTCGTTCTAAAGACCTCCCTATCTATCCGTGTCTATATCGTAGTTTTTTATCTTGGTCCTCAGTGTTTTTCTGTCAATACCTAGAAACTCCGCGGTCTTGCTTATCTGAAATTTAAAGTGGCTCAGGGCCCTTTTGATATGCTCCTTCTCGACATCCACGAGGGTCATCCTTCCGGTATGAGAATCCCCTACGGGGGCCTTCGAGCCCATATCCTGTCCGTAGTAAAGGATATCGGACAGATTGATCGTTTCATTGTCACAGAGAACGGAAAGGCGTTCCATCGTATTCGTCACCTCCCTGATATTCCCGGGCCAGGTGTACGACATCAGAGACTGCTGTGCCTCCTTCGAAAACCGTCGCACCTTACCTTTATGCCTTTTTGTGTACAGGTCCAGGTAGTGCCGGGCGATTGGAATAATATCGGAGGGGTGCTCCCTGAGGGGTTGTATCTCTATCGGGACCACCGATATCCGGTAAAAGAGGTCTTCCCTGAAATCCCCGGAGGCCACCTGCTTCCTCAGATCCTTGTTGGTCGCAGCTATGAGTCTGACATCAACCCTGTCCGCCTTCGAGCTGCCGACCCGAGGGACCTCCCGTTCCTGAATAACCCTCAGGAGTTTGGCCTGGGTACCGAGAGATATATTTGATATCTCGTCCAGAAAGAGCGTGCCTCCGTCCGCCATCTGAAAGCGCCCCTCGCGCGACTGGGTCGCGCCGCTGAACGCACCCTTCATATGACCGAAGAGTTCACTCTCCATCAGGTTCTCCACGAGGGAGGAGCAGTCGACAGGAACGAACGGCTTATCCCTCCTGCCGCTGAGCTTCTGTATTGCCCGGGCAACAAGCTCCTTTCCCGTTCCGCTCTCTCCGGTGATCAGGACCGTGCTGTCGGTATATGCCACCCTCCTGATCGTGTCCTTCAACCTCCGCATGCAGTCACTGTCGCCGATAAGCTCGGGAATAGGATCATCCGATCTCTGCGTGTCACGGGCCTTAAGGGCACTGGTGACCGCCTTTCTCAGCTCGGCCGTGCTGAACGGCTTCGCCAGAAAATCAACCGCCCCGTGCCTCATGGCCTCGACAGCCATCTCTATGGTCCCGTACCCGGTCACGATGATAATACGGGCGGATACAGCAGACTCCACCTTGAGACTTTTCAGGATATCCAGACCGCTGATTTTGGGCATTCGAACGTCAAGCAGGATAAGATCATAGGTATCTTCAAGCGCCATCTCAAGGCCGCGGGCGGCATCATTCGTATCATCCACCGCGCACCCCATACGGGAGAGCACCTGGCGACACCCGTCCCGTATGGAATCCTCATCATCAATAACCAGCGCCTTGGCAACTTTTTCAACCAACCTCTATGTCCTCCATAATCTTGCTCCATGATGGGTCGCCGCGCCCCTTGGCAGGCAGAAAAATAAAAAATGTCGTTCCTTGCCCGGGCTCACTCTCCACATCGACGAAACCATCATGCTTCCGAACAATTCCATAGGCGATGGACAGGCCCAGTCCGGTCCCCTGCCCGGGATCCTTCGTGGTAAAGAAGGGCTCAAATATATGGGCCAGGTAGGCCTTGTCTATCCCCTTCCCCGTGTCAGAGATGGTGATCTTGATGGTATGAGGACTGGCCAGCAGGCATATCCTCTCCATCTCTGTTCCTTCCCCCGCATCAGAGGGGAACCTGCTGATCAGCTTCGTCGTCACCGTCAGCCTACCCCTTTCGGCCATCGAATCAGAGGCATTGATAAACAGGTTCAGGAAGACCTGCTCCAGGCGTGACCGGTCGCCATGCACCTCGGGAAGATCCTCCGAGAAATCGGTTTTTATCTCTATCCCGCGAAACATGGATTGGTCCTTCACGAGACCGAGCGATGTCAGAAGCACCTCGTTTATATCGAGCGGCAGCATCTCGCCCGAGGGGGTCCGGGCAAAATCCAGCAGGTTCTGAACGATATCCTTGCACCGGTTTGTCTGATAGACGATCTTGTCCATATTCTCCCGCGTCTGGCTGTCTTCGGGAAGTTCCTCCAGGACAAGATTGCTATAGAGCAATATGCCGCCGAGGGGATTGTTCATCTCATGCGCAACCCCGGCCGCCATCTGTCCAAGAGCCACCAGTCGTTCCGTTTCCGTCAGTTGTTTGAGGGCCTTTTTCAGTCGTTCATCGCGATCCCGAAGTGACGTGACCATATCATTGAAGGCCTCGTCCAGCATGCCGAAGTCGGAGGACCTGCTGGAGGGCAGACGATAATCGAGGTCACCGGTCCCTATGGTCTCCGTGGCCTGTTTCAGTATGCGTATCCTCTCTATGATGCTGTGTCCCATGCGAAAGGAGATAATGAAGGCAACGATCATGCCGAGGGTCGTAACACCCAGAAACACCCACATGGCGTACAGCCTCATGTCGTTGTATTTTGCCTCCAGTATGCCAACGTAGAGCATTCCTATTATGTCTTTGTCTATATTGTATATCGGCACATATGTGCTGAGATACCAGTCGTTGACGACAAACGCCCTTCCAACCCAGTTCTCGCCCTCTTCAACAACCTTTTCATACACCTCCTTGGAGACCACCGTACCGATCGCCCTCTCGGAATCCTTCGTCATCACGTTGGTGGATATGCGAACCCCCCCCTGGAATATCGTGGCAAATCCCATATCGAGGTTCTCGTATTTTTCGTCATGGAATACCGTCTCTTTTATCTTGTCCACCATGGCATAATCCTTGTTCAGGACAACGCCCCCAACAAGCGCTCCCCTGAGATCACCGTGCGCGTCAAAGATGGGATAGGCCGCTCTGAGCACCATTCCCTCGGACAGGCGTTGCTGCTCGATTTCGATCGACTGAGGCGTCTTTACGATCGGGATTTCAAGGCGCTCCGAAAGGCGGGGATTCTCCCGACGTATCAACTCCACGGGGATCAATTCGGTTGACGACAGGGGTACCTTTTCCTCAAGGCATCGCCGTATGACCGGGTCCCACAAGACATTGTCTCCCTTTACCGCCGGGTTGGACGCTCGGTACAGCACGGTGCCACTCGCATCCACCAGTGAAAGCATGTCGATGCATATGCAGTCGGTTACCTGCTCGTCTTGCGCATCTGCTTCCCTGCGTACGAGGCGCTTCATATCTTCCAGGGGCAGCGCCCCTCCGGAAGAGATCGCGTCTCCAAGGGGGGATCGCAGGGCAACACAGCGGATCTGAAAGGCCAGCCGTTCCATATTGTACCCATAGATGAGCTTCGCCGTGTTTATGTCCTGCTGGACCTTTCTCTGCGCCTCATCCATGGTACTGTCACTGATTATCTTTATGCCGACGAGGGTAGCCACCACACCGGTGAGACAGGTGGCCACCAGGAATCCAAGTACCAGTCGCTTTTGCAGGTTTTCTTTGAAGATACCTCGCAACAATCCACTGTCCTCCTCACGCGGTTAGGGAAGAAATCTTCCCCCCTTCTACACCACGCCTTCGATGTCTTTCCTGTGTATCCCCGAGACGGACACCTTCTTGTTCTTTGATCGGTGTCCGGCTATGATCTTTACCTGAGATTGCTTCACGCCCAGGATGTCTGAAAGGAAGCGTATGCATTCCTTGTTGGCCGCACCTTCGACGGGGGGTGCCGTTATCCTGAGCTTGAGTGCATCGCCCTGGATCCCCGCAAGTTCGCATCTGGACGCGCGCGGGATAACCCTGATATTGAACACGACACCGTCCGCTGTTTCACCGACCGGGATCATAACCACCCCTTGCTGTGCGTACCCGTAAACCTGTTATCTGAAATTAACCGCGATCTGCAGCATGGTCCTCACGAGAAAAGTCTGCAGGAATACGATGACCAGGACCACGATAACCGGGGCAAAATCTATACCGAGGCCCTTTATCGGGATCAGCCTCCTGACCTGGTAGAGCACCGGTTCCGTTACGCTATACAAAAACCGGATTATGGGATTATAGGGGTCGGGGTTCACCCAGGAGATAAGAGCCCGTATGATGATAAGCCACATATACAACGTAAGCCCCATGTCGATAATCCTGACAATCGCCTCTATGAAATTTCCTATAACAAACATCTCTTCCCCTTTATATTAAAATAGGTTATGAATAGTAATTGCCATCTCAAAAGTCAAGATATGTTTTCCGTGAGGGGCGGGAGGTTCCCGCTCTTCTTTACAGACAGGGAGATTGTCACACCGTGGTGCCGGAAGAGAAGATATGCGTCATAGGGGCAGGGAACATGGGCGAGGCGCTCGCCGGGGGAATCATTGCGGGCGGTCTGGCGCGTCCGGAGGATATAACCGTCCATGACATACGAAAGGAGCGGCTCGACCACTTCAGGGATACCCTTCATGTCGGTGTTTCGGAAGAGATCGGGGCCGCCGTGGAGGGCTCTGCCACCGTTATTCTGGCGGTCAAACCCCAAAATATGGAAGAGGTTTTGAAGGAGATGACCGATGCCGCCGCGGGCAGGCTCATCATCTCCATCGCGGCGGGCGTTACCCTCGGGTTCATGGAAGGAATCCTGGGAGATAAGGCCCGCGTCATCAGAGTCATGCCGAACACGCCCGCCCTGATCGGCGAAGGGGCGGCAGCCCTTGCCGGCGGCAGAAACGCCTCTGAAAGCGATATCGCCACGGCCTGCCGGATATTCGATTCCGTGGGAATGACCGTCGTCGTCGAAGAGAAGCTGATCGACGCGGTCACCGGCCTGAGCGGGAGCGGTCCTGCCTATGGATTCATCATCATAGACGCGCTGGCACAGGCTGGTGTCAACCAGGGGCTTGAGGCCGAAGATGCTCTGAAGCTGGCGGCCCAGACCATGCTGGGCGCCGCGAAGCTGTGCCTCAGGGGGGACCGGACACCGGCCCAGCTCACCGACATGGTAACATCCCCCGGTGGTACCACCATAGAAGGCATCAAGGCGCTCAGGGCCGGGAAGATCGAGAAAACCCTCGCGGCGGCGGTAGAGGCCGCGACACGGAGATCAAAAGAACTGGGGCGGAGGTAACCCCCGTCGGTTGCATGAGAGAAAAGGAAGACGGGATGTCACCCTGTATTAAAAACCATATTTATTTCGAGGCGAGGCAACAATGACCGTAACTGTCAAAAGATTACCGAATAAATTTTGCCCTGATCCCACACGGGTCATTGCCAGGTTCTATCTGCCCGGTTCCGGCGATGGGGAGAGGGCGAAAATTATCATCAACCGGATATTGGCCTTCTCCGACCAGGAGGTGAGTCTGGCACTCAGCGAAGTCCTGGCTGATTTTTCAAGCCGGCACCGTAACATCACAAAAATATTTGAGAAAAATTTTGATACCGTAAAAGACATCCTGGCATCGGATCCCGGCATATTCCCGAAGCCCCTGTCTCTCAAAAGAAAACTGCTGATCGGGTCCTACTTTACCTCGGAATACGCGATCGAGGCTGCCGCTTTTTTTAATCCCTCAATGATAGAAGACCCAAACCAGGGGAACCGAGAAGAGGAGGAAAAACGCGTTATCGTCAGCTTTCGCGCGGTCGGGGAGGGGCATATCTCATCCATCGTCTTCAGGAGTGGTGTCCTTACCCGGAACAATGAGCTGATCTTCAAACCGGCCGGAGGATTCGTTGATTTGCCGGAAACCATAAAGCGCCATGTATATGATAAAAAACATTTTTTAGAAAAATTACACGAGATGCATGTCCAGAAGGATATTATCGGCGCCGTTATGGACAGGCTGGGAGATACCTTTACCTATCGTGATCTGCAGAAAAGTATAGCAGAGAGTACCCAGGCTATAACTCTGAGTTACACTAAAAAGAAGGTGATCGATTCCATAAACTGGCTGGCCAGTTCGCATTATGAAATCACCTTCTCTCTGGATACCGACATATCGGAACGCGTTATCTTTCCGGTCTCCGCCCATGAAAGCAACGGCATCGAAGACGCGCGGTTCGTAAAATTCATCGATGATGACGGCGGCGTCACATACTTCGCGACATATACGGCCTTTGACGGATATACCATCCTGCCTAAATCGATAGAAACGAAAGACTTCTACCATTTCAAGATAAGTCCGATCCATGGCGAATATACCCAGAACAAGAACCTGGCCCTGTTTCCGAGAAAAATTAAGGGTAAATACGCCATGATCTCCCGCTACGACGGGTTCAATAATTACCTGATGTTCTCCGATGACATCCATGTATGGCACGATGCCAGGAAGATACAGGAGCCCCAGTATCCCTGGGAATTTATTCAGCTGGGCAATTGCGGCTCGCCCCTTGAAACGGAGAAGGGGTGGCTGCTGATCACGCATGGGGTGGGCCCGATGAGGAGGTACAGCCTGGGGGCCGTCCTGCTCGACCTTGAGGATCCCTCCAGAATCATCGGGCAGCTTCGGGAACCGCTTCTGATAGCCAACGAGGAAGAGAGGGAAGGCTACGTCCCGAATGTCGTCTATTCCTGCGGTTCTCTCATTCGTAACGGTGACCTGATCATACCGTACGGAATGTCCGATTACGCCTCGGGCTTCGCCACGGTAAAGGTGGATGAGCTTTTGAACAAATTATTGAATAATTGAGGAGGTTGGTAGCTGTTTCTAAAAATTATAGGCAACAATAGGTTGCCAAGGATATAAATGAATGAGCGTCAAATATTGGGAATACTTTTTGAGCCTAGAGGACGACTTGGAACGGTGCACTAAATATGTTGAATTCAGTCCGAAAAATTACGCAGCATACTCGAACGAGTTCGCCAAGATAATCATGTCCGCATCATCGGAATTCGAGAACGTGGCAAAAGACTTGTGCCATTTGATAAGTCCTGGCAGCAATCCCCTAAACATCGAAAATATCTATCCGATCCTCCTCGGAGCTTATCCAAAATTCGGAACCGTTGAAGTTGCCATACTTAGATATAAAATCACTTTCAAACCATGGGAGGATTGGACGCCTACCAAAAGGCCGGATTGGTGGTCAAAAGGATACAACAAAATAAAGCATTCGAGAACGCAAAGTTTTGAAATGGCTAACCTTAATAATGCGATTCTTTCCATGGCAGGATTGTTTGTCGCGATTCTTTACTACCACCATAGGGCGTCTGGAGGAATTAATATTGATTTTAATCGATCACCCACGCTGTTCGACATCGTAGACACGGGATTATTGTCCGGCGCAAGTTTTACAGTCTCTTATGATATACCAGTTTGATGCTAACAACCGGATTAAGGTAGACGACGGGGAGCTTGGCGGAGCGGCTTATGCGGGGCGTTAGGGTTGCAACCATGCTAATGTCGATTGACGAACAGATTTATTCCCTTGCAACAGCCATTACCGAGGCTCGATGGCATTTCCAGATATGGGAAGCGCTTCAAGAGGCCAAAGCAAATGAGACCTCGGTTAAGTTGATGAATTTATACAAGGAATTTTTCGTCCCAACGATGTCAGCGCACTTTGAATCAGCAAGCATCTCCTGTTGTCAGCTTTTTGAAACACGCAGCGACACGGTAAATTTCCCGTCTTTGATAAGAGGGCTGAAAAAAGTTGAAGGTCGCGATATTATGAAAGAGCAACCCTTGGTTGACATTCAAAAAAGAGTCAAGCTGATTTGGGTGAAGATTTCTCAGATCCGCAATCAATCCGTTGGACACGTTTCTAGTAAGAAGCCCCAAACAGAGATATTCGCTCAGGCTGGGCTTTCGCCGCAGGATGTCTGGGCATTTATTGATCTAAGCATCAAACTTCATCAAGGAATCACATATCCGCGAAACCAGAGTATCGAAGGCTTTAATGTTAACGGGAAGCCTGCAACGACGCGCTTGATTGAATCACTAAAGAAGTCCTAACCATAAAATTGAACAGAGGACTTATAACTAAGCGGATGCTGACATCCTTTTTTTCACTACCTGTAGTGTTTCATTTTATCAGCATTAAACCGCCCCTGCTCATTTAAAACGTTACCAGGCGCCATCAGCAGGCTTTACCCACTATTTTACGGTAAATTTTAATATAATCATCAACCATTTTTTCCTGACTGAAATTCTTTTCGGCCCACCTCCGGCAGTATGTGCGGTCAATCTGTCTTACGTCTTTCAAGACGGATACGGCTTCGTCCACCGTGTCAACCAGAAATCCGGTCTTCTCCTGGACGATCAGCTCCGGCATGGAACCCTTATTAAAGGCAACCACCGGCGTTCCGCAAAGCATCGATTCGGCCACGCTTAAGCCAAAGGGTTCGGCGAAATTGATGGGATGAAGCAGGGCATACGCATTGCCGAGCAAGGTATCTCTTTTTTTCGGGCCGGAGTTGCCGACATAAACAATCTCATCATTTAAAAAGGGTTCTACTTTTTCTTCATAATATCTCTGATCCTGGATAAACCCGGAAATAATAAGCCTCATGCTGAACCTTTTAGCGATCTGGATGGCTTCACAGGTTCCTTTATCAGGATGTATCCTGCCGAAATATAATAGATATTCGCCCACAGCTTCCTTAAGCGTAAAGTCGGCCACATTAATGCCGTTGTAAACTGTGGCGATATACTCCAATTCCGGGCAACGGTCCGCATTGCTGATGGATACAAAATAATTATGATCATTGTACTCTTTGAAGACCGGGATAATGTGTGGCGAGGAAAACCCGTGGATAGTGGTCACCATCGGCGTTGTTATCAAACGCGAATAGGTCAGCGGCAGAAAATCATAGTTGTTATGGATGATGTCAAATTGATCGGCACATTCCATCATATGTGCAATATGTAAACACTCCCATACCTTTGGATCAAGGGTCTTGTCTTCTTCATAGGGCCGCTTGCAGATGTATTCCAGCTTTGCCCTGGTCAGAGAATCACCCGTTGCAAAGAGCGTTACATCCAATCCGCGCAAGGCGAGACCCTCGGCAATATTCGACGCCACCTGTTCCCAGGGGCCATAATGACGCGGTGGTGTTCTCCAGCAAATAGGGGCCAGGACTGCAACTTTCATCTTACACCGCCGCTCTGGAATTTTTCAGACAAAGGTCAACCAGGGCATTTATATTGGCCGTACCCACGCACATCACGGTATCCGCCGCAAGTTGAGGAACTTTATAGCTCACGTCCAACTATTGCACCATTAGTATCACTTGTTGCATCCTTGTTTGTAATTTCCATCAGACCTGGTCCGCCTGCGTTTTAAAACAATCGTGTTTTACTTGCCGTTTTCTGATTTACTAAGGACCAACACCCGGTGATAAAGCCTTGAGACTTTTTCCGTGATCTTTTCCACGGAATAATTCTCGGCGAATGCCCGGCTGTTTTCAGACAAGGCCGACAGTAGCTGCTTGTCCTCCAAAAGAGTTACTACCGCTTTGGCCCAGCTCTCGGTGCTTTCCGGCACCTTGAAACCATTGTAGCCGTCTTTAACCACGTCATAGACCCCACTGGCGTTCACCGCCACCACGGGACAGCCGCCGGCCATAGCTTCGAGCAGCACCATCCCCTGGGTCTCGGAGGTGGAGGCAAACACGAAAAGGTCGGCGGCCAAGTAGCACCGGATGACCTCGAGCGGGGCCACGTTTCCAGCAAAAACAATATCTTCATCCATGCCAAGTTCGGCCACCTTCTCCTCAAGCCGCTCTCTTTCCGGTCCGTCCCCAACCAGAAGACATTTAAACGGCGTGTGAGTCCGATCTTTGACCTTCACCAGCCCGTCGATCAAAAAATCGAGGTTCTTTTCTTTTGCCATGCGGGCAACGCTGATCAAAAGGCGTTCGCCTGAGGCGGCATATTGACTTCGCAGATCATGGGTCTGTTGCGGAGACCACCGCTTATAATCCCCAATGCTGATACCGGTGGGAATCGTTTCGATCAGAGAGCTGACACCGAGGTTCCGAAGATATTCCTCGGTGGAGGCTGTGGGTGTGATAATGGCATCGCACTTGTTGGCAAAACGCTTGATCAGGAAATGGGCCGCGAGGTTTTTCAAAACAGCGCCCGGCAGGGGGATGTAGTGGGTATACCGTTCCAACCTAGTGTGGTAAGTAAAAACCACCGGAATACCGCGTCTTTTGGCAAGCCGCATGCCTTTCTTCCCCAGCCAGAAAGGGTGATGGACATGAACCAGGTCGCAGGGAAAGGTTTTGAATGCTGTATCGATTCTTCTGGAAAAGATGTTGGCAACAGGAAAGTTATTAATGCGGATAGAGAAAAGCGAAGGGCATCGGAACACACTGCCATCCTCTGGGTCTGTCCATGGTTGAAGATATGTTGGCGCGAAGACCTTCACCGTCGCACCCAACTGGAC
>JAUSPK010000019.1 GCA_030655735.1 Syntrophales bacterium
CCCACGTGCACACCGAAATTGAGATCGGCCAGCCTCCCCTCGCTGACCCCTCCCCATCTGGTGCAAAAGGCGTGGCTTATGAAACCGCACTCACCGAGCGCCCGGGATTCCAGATACCGCACGCCGCCCACCCGGGAAAATCTGAATGCGCCTTCGGTTCCATGTCTGTGGTCCGGGTTTTCAGGCATCACCCTCTCGCTCTCCCAAGGCCGTGCATACCTGCGCCATATCATCCGGAAGCTCAGATGAAAAATGCATAGGGTTGTCCGTTATCGGATGATGAAAACGGAGTTCGCTAGAGTGGAGGGCCTGCCGGTGCAGCTTTCTCAATATCGTCTGCAGGGTATTATCCTTTACCACCTCTATCCTTCTCTTTGAATTACCGTAGACGGCGTCCCCGACAACGGGGAACCCTATGGCATTCAGATGAACCCGGATCTGGTGTGTCCTGCCCGTTTCAATCCGGACACCAAGTAGCGTGGCGATGCCATACCTCTGCTCGACACGCCAGCGAGTTAGTGACTCCCTCCCTCTCCTGCTCCCGGTGGACATCTTTTTCCTGTCCACGGGGTGTCTTCCTATGGGAAGATCAATTACCCCCTCGCCCTCACGCGGGTCTCCATGCACCAGCACGCGGTAGATTTTCGTAACGAGATGCTCCTTGAACTGTTTAGCCAGGTTCACATGGGCTTCATCCGATTTGGCGACCACCATTAGACCCGAGGTGTTCTTGTCCAGACGATGGACTATGCCTGGTCTCTTAACGCCGCCGATCCCGGAGAGGTCGGTGCAGTGAAACAGGAGGGCATTGACCAGGGTGCCGCTGCGGTTTCCCGCCGCGGGATGCACCACCATCCCGGGGAGTTTATTCAAAACCAGGATGTGCTCGTCTTCATAGTAAATATCCAGGGGCAGGTCCTCCGGGGTAAGGTCCGATTCGACGGGCTCCTCCCGTGTAACAAGGATCAGATCCCCGCTCCTCAGGCGGCACCCTGGTTTTACATCCATACCGCCGACCAGGATCCGCCCCCCCTCAATCGCCCGCTTGCTCTGTGAACGCGTACCAAAGGGGCCCTGCTTAGACAGAAAGACGTCAAGTCGCTCTCCGCTTTGAGCGGGGGGCACTATAATCGTGAACTCTCCGTCATCTCCGGATATCATCTTCATGGTCATTGTACAATCGGTTGAGAAACGGGAAAAAAGGAACCTGCCGTCTACGCGTCCCTGCGTGGGGCAGGCAGGATGAAGCACCCATCAGATCCTCAAGCCAATAAGGCGTGGGATCCCGGAGGTTACACCTCTCCGGCTATCTGCTTCAGGCCGTCCGTTACAAACACAAATTCCTCTTCCGCTATCGTTCTCAGGTCGAAGAGAATCGTGTCTTCGTAGATTCTCGCAATGATGGGAACCTGCAGCTTCCGCAATTTCCTTTCCAGTTTGCTCGGCGAGATGCTGTGGGAGTGCACGGCCACGACAAACGTCGGGATCTCCTGTGTGGGAAGCGATCCGCCCCCGGCCATGGACATGTCCCCCGTAATGGAAAAGGTCAGATCTTTCAGAGATAATTGCTCCAGAAGGGCGACCAGGTTGTGGGCACGTTTTTCGACCTCGGCAACCGGTTCCGTCAATGACCGTAGTACCGGTATGTCACGGACCGCGCGGTCGAGATCGAGGTAATACATCATGGTCGCTTCAAGGGCCGCGAGGGTCAATTTGTCTATCCGGAGGGCACGGTTGAGGGGGTTCTTCCGTATCTTTTCTAAAATCGTCTTTTTCCCCAGGATTATTCCGGCCTGCGGACCTCCGAGGAGTTTGTCGCCGCTGAATGTGACGACATCCGTCCCCGCCTTGATGACCTCCTGTACAGTCGGTTCCCTTTCAAAGCCATAAGCGTCCAGTGACACAAAACAGCCGCTCCCCAGATCGTTCATCACCGGGACCTTGATCCTCTTGCCAAGCTCTACCAGCTCACCCAGGCCTATCTCATCCGTGAAACCGAGCACCTTGAAGTTGCTTGTATGCACCTTCAGAATTAATCCGGTATCGGGGCACACCGCATCCTCATAATCCGAAAGGTGCGTGCGGTTGGTGGTACCCACCTCTCTGAGAATGGCGCCGCTCTTCTCCATCACCTCGGGTATGCGAAACGCACCCCCTATCTCGATCAGTTCGCCCCGCGAAACAATCGACTCTTTGTTCTCCGAGAGGGTATTAAGAACGAGAAGAACTGCGGCGGCGTTATTATTGACAATAATGGCCTCCTCCGCCCCCGATATACAGCAGAGGAGTTCGCGTACGTGATCATATCGGGTCCCCCGTTTCCCCTCGTCGAGGTTGAATTCCAGGTTTGAATACCCCTCGCTGATATCAACGATCCGCTGCAGGGCGTCCGCGCACAGGGGAGCCCTCCCCAGGTTCGTATGGAGGATGATGCCGGTAGCGTTTACCACGCGGCGCAGGCTGTAGTTATACAGAGCGAGCAGCCTTTTGCAAACCTCTTGTGCCGCCTCGTCGGCGGAGGAGGGGCCGAACCCCTTCCCTCCACTCTTTTCAGCATCCAGGATTGCCTTCCTCATCTCTTCGACAACCTGGCGGCATTTTCCCACCACGATATCCCGTGATACGCCTTCAAGCACACAGCTGTTTTCTAGGAGGAGAAGGACCTCGTCGATCTTCGGAAGGGTTTTAAGCAGCTCTCTGGTCTTGTCATTCATGGTATAACGTCACATTGAGCAATTCGTGCCCGGAGGTAAGCGGGTTAAATTTTCCAGGGGACTAGTAATATGGGAAAAGATACGAAATTGCAAACAAGAAACTACCTGTTCAGGCAGAAATCACGAAAGTTGTTAACCGCGGTGAAAAATTCCCTCATCATGATGACCCAGTAGTACCTGCCGCGATCTGTCAGAGATAATGTGCCGCGGTGATAACGCAGCCCCCCTACCAGCATAAAGGCGAGTATCTCGGGCCAGAGATAGCGAACAGCCCTGCCGGGATATTTCCGGTCCAGAGACGCAATATTCAGTTCCATGCCGAACAGTTTCATCAGGAAATCATAGCGCGCCTGCTGCGGGGGTGTAAAATCACGCGACGCCATCAATGGGAGCTTCCCACTGCTTAATGTCTCAATATATCGAGGGATATCAAAGGTATTCGCGTAGCACCTGCCCTGCATGTATCCGATCGATCCGCTGCCCAGGCCGGCATATTCGTCATAGTCCACGATATACTCATCAATCATGGTGCCTCTCCGGGAAAAGCACCACGCGGACGAAAAGCGGTACGAGGGGGAAAGCCGCCCTGAGATCATCCGGTAGAAGGTCTCTTCCTTTCGGTAATCGACCATTCCCATCGACCCCTCCACCTTTCTGCGTGTGGAGTCCGAAACCATCAGGGGGTAGTAAGTTACCTGATCAACACTCGTCTGGATCAGGACATCCAGATCCCTGCTCAGGATTTCCTCTGTCTGGACGGGAAAGTTAAAGATCATATCGGCATTCAGTGTATCAAATTTCCCTGAAAGATTCTCGATTCTTGCGGCAATCGCCTCGCCGCTCCCGTATTTCTCATACCGGCCCATTGCCTTCAGAAGGCCGTCATCAAAGCTCTGCACCCCCACCGAAAGCCGGTTGACACCGATTCTTTTCAGAACGGCAACATGCTCTGGAGTAAGGTGATTGGGGTTGGTCTCCACCGAGATGTTTCTGATACTGAAGCAGTCTGCTGCCTGCGCCAGGGTCTTTTCCAGTTCGTCCATTAGTACCGTCGGGGTGCCGCCGCCCACGTACACAGCGGTAAAATCGTACCCTGCGTCCCGGTAGAGCCGCATCTCCGTTCTGAGGGCGTCATGATACCTCCGGCAGAGGGCTTCGTCCAATACGACCCGGTTAAAAGAACAGTAAGGACAAAGACTTTCACAAAACGGAATATGGATATAGAGAAGCCGGCCGCCCTGTGCCTGCCCCCGCGGGAGAGAAGTACCCACCCCCTCCTCGAACCGCATGGCCCGGGAAAACTCCCGCTTTGTCACGGCTGTTATAATCTTATCTATCACTGCACATTTGTCCTTTCCGTACCCGCGCCACTCTGGACTATCAGTCTTTTAATATTATTTCAATAGCGTTGAAATAACAATCCCATGGTGTTATAGAAATAACATATCATAGATGGAAAGGCCCTGCACGAGAGCAATGAAGACCTGGAAATTGTGGGAAAACGAACAGATCAACGAAGAGGAGGCACGGATCCTGCGGAGACGCGCCGATGAGATACCGGTCCCCTTTGATGAAGAGGGAAAGCGAGAGATCGAGACCCTCATTGATGCCTTTGTGAGACGGGATGACGCCGCGGGCCTTGCCGCCCCGCAGATAGGGATCAGCAAACGGATCGTGGTGTTCAAGAACGGAAGCTTCGACGACAGGGCGCCGATGCAGAAGGGGGACGGCCAGTACGATGTCCTTGTCAACCCGAGGATCACACAGATAAGGGGAGACATGGAAAAGGCGCAGGAGGGGTGTCTCTCCTGCCCCGACATCAGTGTCGATGTCGTCAGGGCCACCTCCGTCAAGGTGAAGGCATACGACGAACGAGGGGAAAAGATCAACAAACGCTACCAGGGGTTCCTTGCCCGCGTTGTCCAGCATGAACTTGACCACCTCGATGGAAAACTCATTATCGACCGGGGCATCGCGATCTATTTTTCCAAAGAGAAGGCCCTGTTTTTCGA
>JAUSPK010000021.1 GCA_030655735.1 Syntrophales bacterium
CACAATTCTGCAAATTTTGGAGGTCAACATTTTTGACAAAAGGTCCATTATTCAAATAGTTAAGGATGCTTACAAACAAAAACCAGAACCAGCTGAATGTAACCAATTGAATTTATTTAACAGTTAACCGGACACCCGTGATCTTTTATATCGAAATTACGGGAAATTTTTTCTGGACAATTAAAGGGCTTTGTGCGAAATTAATGGGCTAAATAACAGGGGCAAGGGATGGCAGTGGGGCCAACTCGACCGTAAGAGCTACGCTGCATTTCCCCCTTTCTCCGGGAAGGCTGTTCCCCGATGGTGTTTGGGGTAAGTCTTCATATGCATCATGGCAAAAATAGGTTTAGGTTTTTGGATCTCTTCTCCGGCGCAAAAAACATACATACGATAACCGGGATCCCGGTTTGAGCGTATTTCGTTGCACAGAGAAGGGAAAAACAATTATTTTCGAAACAGGAGGATACTTAAGAGATGAGTGAAAGAGAAGTAGTATTTGTGGAAGGTATGCGTACCGCTTTCGGAAGAATGGGCGGAACCCTGCGGGATATCTCGGCTGAAGAAATCGCCGGTATCGGTATCAAGGGATTGGTCGAAAGGACAAAGATCAGCGAAAAGGCCCACGTTGACTGCGTGATGCTGGGCTCGGCGGCACACTGCTCCCGCGCCATGAACCCGGCCCGGTGGGCCTCTCTTTATGCGGGCCTTCCCTATGAGACATCCGCCAGCTACATCGAGATGCAGTGCGGTTCCGGTATCGACTCTATCAATCACGCGGCCTGGAAGATCCTTTGTAACCATGCGGATATCATCATCGCCGGCGGGATGGAAGCCTACAGTCAGATCCCGGTCAAGTTTTCCATGAGCCAGGCCCCCTACAAGCTGATCCCCCCCATGCCCATGGAGACCCAGCTCTCTCCCGTCCCCGAGGAGTGTATCGGGATGGGTCTGACGGCGGAGAATCTGCAGGTCATGTACAACATCCCCCGCGAGGAATCGGACAAATTCGCCCTCAGGAGTCAGGTACAGGCCAAGAAGGCCATGGATGCCGGTTACTTCGACGAGGAGATTATTCCGGTAACCGTTTCCCAGGGCAAGAAGAAGCCCCCCATCGAGTTCAAGGTGGACGAGCATCCTCGGGAGACCTCGCTGGAGGCCCTCAGCGCCCTGCCCGCGGTCTTCAAGAAGGACGGAACCGTGACGGCCGGAAACTCGTCGGGACGAAACGACGGATCCGCCTTTGTTCTGATGATGACCAAGGAAAAGGCCAAGGAACTGGGCTACGAGCCGATGGCGAAATGGATCTGTGGCGGCGATTACGGCTGCGATCCGAGGATAATGGGTATCGCCCCCGGCTACGCCATGCCGCAGGCCATTAACCGTGCCGGTCTGAAGCTCTCGGACATGGACGTCATGGAGTGCAACGAGGCCTTTGCCGTTCAGAACCTGGCCGTTATCAAGGAAATCGAAAAACAGACAGGAGAGAAGGTCGACCTGGAAGGCAAGTGGAATCCGAACGGCGGCGCCATCGCCTTCGGACATCCCAACGGCGCCTCGGGTCCCCGGGTCTGCATGTTCACCATGCGTGAGCTGATCCGCAGGGGCGGCAGATACGGTATCTTCGGTTCCTGCTGCGGCGGCGGACTCGGTGTCGCCACCGTCATCGAAAACCTGAAGCGGTAACCACCGTTTCACATTTCAGGCAATCCCTTCCCCCGGGAGGGGATTGCCCCGTTTACATTTTGTAAGTATTCATAGAATCAGGCATGGGTCAGCGAACCTGTGCCGCAAATCATTATCTGGAAGGAGAAAATAAAGATGAAGATTGAAGACGTAAAAAACATTTGTGTCGTCGGCGCCGGGAATATGGGGCACCAGATTGCCATGCAGTGCGCCATCTCGGGATATACGGTGAAATGTACCGATGTTGTTCCGGAGATCCTGAAAAAGGCCGAGGCCTTCGCCGACAGCTATCTGGCGGGACGGGTCAAGAAGGGCAAGATGGAAGAGGCCCAGGCAAAGGAAATCAGGGGAAGAATTTCCTTCGCCGGGGACATTAAAGAGGCGGCCAAGGATGCCGATTATGTCATCGAGGCCATTCTCGAAAGACTTGAGCTCAAGAGGAAGGTCTTCGCGCAGCTCGACGAGATTGCACCGGCACACGCCATTCTCGCCACAAACAGCTCCATGATCGTCAGCTCGAAGATCGCCGACGCGACCAAGCGCCCTTCGCAGGTCTGCAATCTGCACTTCTTCAACCCGGCCCTGGTTATGAAGCTGGTGGAAGTCGTTCAGGGGCCCCATGTCTCGGACGAGACGGCAAAGCTTTCTATGCAGCTGTGTGAAAAGATCGGAAAGGTTCCCATCCACATCAAGAAGGAAGTCTGGGGATTCGTCCTCAACCGAATCTTCTCCGCCATTTCACGCGAGGCCTTCTGGATCCTCGAGATGGGCGTTGCCTCCTTCGAAGATATTGACAAGGCCTGTGTGTACGGGGCCGGGCACCCCATGGGTCCGTTCCGTCTCAACGACCTGACCGGGCTGGATCTCTCCTACGATATCGGTATGGAGAAGTTCAGGGAGAGCGGCGATATGGCAATGCTGCCCTCACCCCAGCTTGTCGAGCGCGTTGCAAAAGGCGATTTCGGCCAGAAGACCGGTAAAGGCTGGTACGACTATACCCAGAAGTAGAAGTCGTTCTTGCATTTCAAAGACAGGCACACAAAAGGCCACCCGGAACCTCGGGTGGCCTTTTTTTGCATAAAGGCAAGGAGTATGCTATTTCAGTCATCCGAGGCGTCAGGCAGTTTTTGTGGAATCACGGGTGTATTGACCGATACCGATCACCCCTACCCGCCGACAGACAACGGCAAGAAAGAGAGATAAAAAATGGTCGCGCTTATTGCAAAGATGAAGATCAAAGAAGGAAAGATGGATGAGGCCACCGATCTGTTCCGGGGCCTGGTACCGAAGGTAGGCAAAGAAGAGGGAACGGTGGGCTACGCGGTCTGCCGCGACAAAGCAAATCCCGACCTTCTGGTCGTGGTTGAACGATACCGGGACATGGAGGCCATTCAGGCCCATTCCTCGACACCCCACTTCAAGGAATTTTCCAAAGCGGTGGGAGCCCTTCTTGACGGAAAACCAGAGATATCGATCCTTGAGGAGATTGTGTCAATCTGAGGTTACGGCGGGTTAAAAAGAAAACCTCCCCCGCAAACAACAACCAAATCACAAGGCCCCCTCCTTTCTCGAGACGGGGGTCTTATTTTGGATCGTTTACGATTTGATTGTCCCCTACTTGGCCAACTGCCCTCCGTCGTTGATGAGGATATGGCCGGTCATAAAGGCCGACGCGTCCGAGGCGAGGAAAACGGCCACCCCTTTCATATCATCAATGCGGCCGATCCTGTGCAGGGGGATGACGTTCAGCGTGGCCTCATAGGCCTCCTCAAACCCGGGCTTTTCGATGTAGGCCATCATATCGGTACCGAAGAAGCCGGGGGCGATGGCGTTTACCCGTATATTGTGCGGCGCGAGCTTTACGGCGAGGTTCATCGTTAGAAGATTAACGGCGGCCTTCGTCGAATTGTAGGGGACAGCGGGATGGGCCATCTCATCGGACCCCCTGAATCCCATGACGGAGGATATATTGATTATGTTTCCCCCACCCTGCTCCTTCATGATATTGGCAACCTTCTGGGCCATAATCCAGACACCCCGGACATTGACGTCGAAGAGATAATCCCACTTCTCCAGGGGAAATTCCAGGGTGGGTGCCCCCCAGGTGGCGCCGGCATTATTTACCAGGATATC
>JAUSPK010000024.1 GCA_030655735.1 Syntrophales bacterium
TCCCAAATATACCTCTTCAAATCGCATCTTCCGGTTCTCCTGTCGTATCTCCGTCCGTCTCATCCGTCACCTCCATCGGTGACACTATCAAACCGGACAGTTTATGTGCTATAAACCGGACATATCATTTGTTACTGACACAGCCATAGAAACTTCTTGACAGAAAATTTTTAGATTGTATAGTCTTTCGCATATCTTGGGGGAGTTTCTTCCTGATCTAAAATAAGCAGCACGATTCGTGCGAGAAGAATAGTCACTATTTTCTAAATATCTTCAACGTTGATATCTTTATCCTGCAGTATAAGACGGGCAACAGGCCGTCTTATACCTGTTGGATTCAAATAATAATTGATGCAAGGTAGTTGCAACTATCCTGGCCGAGAGGGGTACTATGGGTAAAATAGTGACATCGGCTATTTTGCATCGAGATTATCGCCCCGGTAGCGAGAGAGGCTTTGATCCGAGCTTGGGATGATATACGGTATAACGGTAGTCAATGGCCCTGTCTTTTCGATCGAGATAAAGATAAACGATAGGAGCTCACATGGAAGCAAAAGGGCGCCATTCAAGGAACAAATTTCCGTCTGAATATGCAGAGATGCTCTACTGGCGGCATTTTCAAGGGGCGCTTGTCCGCTCTGCCGCCAGCGCAGTCATGTGGGTATTTGCATTAGTCGCTTATCATGCAGATACAATCAGGATAAATCACTTTACAGGCATTACCTTGTCAGTCATGTACCTCATTTTGATCAATCCGCCCACGTTGCTTCTAATGAAGCATATTACTCGCGTGCGTTTATATCAATACGCCTCACTCCTGATCAATTTTCTTGAGATCCTTGGTTATACGGCAATCATTTACTTCCTGGGCGGTCTCGAGGCCACATATCTCACCCCGATCTATGCTGCCCTTATAACCTATGTGGGCGCCGTCGCGCCTCGATCCCATCCCTATATCATAGCCTTTATGTGCTCGGTGGCTTTCGGTTTTGTAGTGACAGGCGACTATTCCGGTTTACTCCCGCGTCAGTCTGTCGACCCGTCATTTAATCCTTCGGGGATGGTCAGCTTTGTCCACCTCTCAGTGGTCGCAGGGTTACTTTTTGTCGTGGCATATATCTCCTCATTGACTGCCGGTATCTTGAAGAAGAATAGAGACAAGTTGTGTGAGAACAATGCTGAGCTTACGAAGACAGCCGAAGAACTCACGGACGCAATTGATCGTCTTCGCAGTGAGATTAAGGAGCGCAAGCGGGCCGAGGCGGCTCTTCAGGACAGCGAAAGCAGATACCGGGAACTCAGTATCATCGATGATCTTACCCAGCTCTACAATTCCCGGCACTTTCACTTTCAGCTTAAGCTCGAAATGGATCGGTCGATCCGCTACAAACAGCCTTTAACCCTCCTCCTTCTTGATCTCGACAATTTCAAGGTATTCAACGACACTTACGGTCATGTCGAGGGAGACCAGGTCTTATGGCGACTTGGCCAGGTGCTCAAAAGCACCCTGCGCGAGACGGATTTTGCCTGTCGTTATGGCGGCGAAGAATTCACGATCATTCTGCCCATGACAACAAGCGAGGACGGCATCGTTGCAGCAGAAAGAATCCGTACGGAGTTCAAGAAGGAGACCTTCTCCCCGGCCCCTGGTCAGGACATTCATATGACGGTGAGCATCGGTCTTGCGCAATACAAGCCGCAGGAAGACATAAAGGCCTTTGTTCAAGGGTTGACCAGCTCATGTACCAGGGGAAAGAGAGCGGGAAAGACAAGGTTTGCTGTGAGTCGTCATAAGATAGTGACAGCTGTACATGCTCAGTGATTAGGAAGCTCATTTGGTGTCTGTTATGATAAATAGTGACATAAATAGTGACAGCGACTATTTTTCCTTAGGCGATCGTTCTTTACGTAGAATTCAGACGATACCGACAAACCTCATCATGATTTCCCCTTTTTTCGAGATTCGGAAGCAGCCTTTCTCATCTCTTTGACCATCTGCTTGGCGGCGGGTGATGCCTCGGGCGGATGCCAGTTTGCCTCCTTGGGCGGCTCGGGCCAGGTAAAGGGAAGGTGAAAGACCTGACCGGGTTTTTCGGCCTTCTCGAGGCAGGAGAGCGCCGCCAGAAGGACTTCTCTCTGTCCTTCGGCATCGTGAACCTGGCCAACGGGCCTTCCGAAGGGATACTCTATCCCCACCGATCGTGCCATACCCACTACACGCTGAAACTCGGGAATCGGTGTAAGGGCGATGGTTGAAAACCCCTCGGTTTCAAGAAAGCGGGCTACCAGTCCCACGGACCGGCAACAGAGAGGTCAGGCGGGGGTAAGAAAGACGGCCTCGACCCCTTCCTCGCGCATCCTGGCTGCAACAACAGGCATGGTCTTTTCGAGCAGTTCCCTGGGGTCGGGCTGGTATCCGTAAAATGAATAGGAGGTCGGGGCGAGCCTGCCGATAATCCCCTCCTCTTCGAACCGGCGAAACCACTGAAGCGGGAAGACGACATTCATGTCCTCCTTGATAAAGGCCGTATTGACATGAAGGTGATTCACATCGATGTCTTTCTCGGAAGAATCCCGAGGTATTTCCCTGTAGGTGGGATCACCCCAGAAAGGCTCCCTCCGTTCCCTCTCCATATCGAAGGGCAAGCCAGATTTCAGGCTGATTCCGGCGGATGTCATGAGCGAGAAGGTCAGCTCCGAGATGGGCCTTTGCAGGGGAACCCAGGGAATGGGCCCCTTGAATTCGTCTTCCGGTATATCGCTCTTTACCCATGCCGCAAGAGACGGCGGCATGAAGCGAAAGCCATCAACAATCTTGTCTGCACCTGCCATGATTTAACTCCCCCTTCAGAGTATGCTTTTTAGTGTAATGAATATAGGTAACTATCTCTTCTGTCAATGAAGAAAACTAGAGACAGCCTCTTTTACCAGGCAATCGTTGTGCCTGCCTTACAAGGGATGCGAGAGAGCGGACTTGCCCTAGAAGGAATCTTACCCCGATTCCCCTGTGGCTGACCAGAGGTGAGAGTAGGCAGAGAATCACGAAAACACTGATCTTCAAAATCATTGACAACCCGTGTCAAAGATGTATTGTTTATGCAGGCTTCGGTGGGGGGTCGCCCCGCAACAGGCACACCGTAATGGGGGAAAACACCGGTAGGTGCGTGTGGCTCAGCCGATAGAAAAAGGTTGCTGAAGAGGGGTACGATTTTATGACGACAGAGGCGTTAAATATCAGAGAGCGGATGCGTCTGCAGGCGGCCGACAGGGACCTGTTTGAACAGGCCAAGGCCTATGCCTATGAGTACATGGATCATGTGTGTGATCGGAGTGTGTTCCCTACCGAGGAGGCGATCAGCCGTCTCGATCTCTTTGATGAACCCCTGTCGGAGGCCCCCTGTGATCCGGGGGAGATACTGCGCTCCCTGCATGAGCACGGCTCGCCAGCGACGGTAGCGCAGACCGGCGGGAGATACTTCGGATTCGTGAACGGGGGCGCCGCCCCTGCCGCCCTGGCTGTGAAGTGGCTGGCCGATGTATGGGACCAGAATTGCGCGCTCTATGTGATATCGCCCGTTGTCTCCCGGCTGGAGGCCCCCTGTGAACGGTGGCTGAATGATCTCCTCGGTCTTCCGTCCGGGACGGCCGCCGGGTTTGTCAGCGGGACATCAACCGCCACGATGTGCGGGCTCGCGGCGGGACGAAACGAACTGCTGAGACGCCTGGGCTGGGACGTGAAGGTCAAGGGCCTGTTCGGTGCCCCAAGGCTCCGCGTTGTTCTCGGCGCACAGGCGCACGCGACGGTATTCAAGGCCCTGGCCCTCCTGGGTTTCGGCCGGGAGGGGATCGAAGAGGTGCCGGTCGATGATCAGGGTCGCATGGATGTGCCCCGGATGCCGGACCTGGACGGGTGCACCCTGGTGGTAGCCCAGGCCGGAAATGTAAACTCCGGCGCCTTTGATCCGCTCGATGAGATATGCGACCGGGCAAACCGCGCAGGTGCGTGGGTCCATATAGACGGGGCCTTCGGTCTGTGGAGCGCCGCCTCCGGGAGCAGGCGGTTTCTGATCCGCGGGATGGAAAAGGCGGACTCCTGGTCTGTCGATGCCCACAAGACGCTCAATGCCCCTTACGACTGCGGCATCATCCTGTGCAAGGATCGGGAGGCGCTGATCGGGGCGATGCAGGCGACCGGGTCGTATATCCAGTACAGCGAGGAGAGGGACGGCATGCTCTACACCCCCGAGATGTCCCGGCGGGCCAGGGCCGTTGAACTGTGGGCGACGCTGAAATCACTGGGAAGGACCGGTGTAGAGGAGCTGGTTGACGGTCTGTGCGAACATGCAGCGCAATGCGCCGAACAGTTACGTGCCGAGGAATTCCACATACTCAACAATGTTGTCTTCAATCAGGTCCTTGTCGCCTGCGATACGGCGGAGGAGACACAGGGGACGCTGACGGGTATTCAGAAGTCCGGAGAGTGCTGGTGCGGCGGGGCCCTCTGGGGGGGCAGACAGGTTATCCGAATCAGTGTGTGCTCCTGGGCGACCACGGCGGAGGATATCGATTGTCTGGTGGCCACCTTCGTGAAGGCCCGCGCGGCCGCCCGGACAAATGATTCATAATATACCAATCTCCTTGACAATTATTGTAAAAGACGTAGTATCAAAGCGTTACGTTCAACAGGGTATATCTTATAACCGGGTTCACTTCTTTTGCTTCCGGAAAGAAGGACTTATGGACGGATGACAACACAACCCCATTTCTCATAGAGAGACGGGGTTGTTCTGTCTTGGGTACGGATAAGGACAATAAGGAGGGGAATAGCCATGAACTCAGACCACATGAAAGAGGGGGGTGTGCTGAAGGATGTCGTTTGCGGGATGGACGTGTCGAGCGACTCGCCGCATCACTACCGATATGAGGGGGAGAACTTCTATTTCTGCTGCGAGAACTGCCTGAACAAGTTCAAGGGGGACCCGGAGCACTACCTGAAAAAGGAACCGGCAGAGAGCGGCGCGCTGAAGGATGTCGTCTGCGGGATGGACGTGTCGAGCGACTCGCCGCATCACTATCGGTATAAGGGGGAGGACTTCTATTTCTGCGGCGAACACTGCCTGAACAAGTTCAAGGGGGACCCGGAGCACTACCTGAAAAAGGAACCGGCGCCTGAAACTGCGGCCGGAGGGGCAGTCCTCTACACCTGCCCCATGGACCCGGAGATAAGTCAGCCTACCATGGGCATCTGTCCCAAGTGCGGGATGGCCCTGGAACCCTCCGGGGTGCCGCTTCCCGCGACCACGACCGATTACGTCTGCCCGATGCACCCGGAGGTGACGCAGGATCATCCGGGGAGCTGCCCTAAGTGTGGGATGGCCCTCGAGCCGCGCACGGTCACCGCGGAAGAGGAAAATCCCGAACTCATAGATATGACACGGCGCTTCTGGATCAGCACAATACTGGCGGTTCCGGTATTTCTGCTCGCCATGACGGGCGACCTTCTGCCGGCCCTGCTGCCGGAGTGGCTTTCCCTGCGAGACGTCCAGTGGATCTCATTCATATTGGCCACACCGGTGGTGCTTTGGGGGGGCTGGCCCTTCTTTGTCCGCGGCTGGCAATCGATCCGGACGTGGAACCTCAACATGTTCACGCTGATCGGTCTCGGCGTGTCGGTGGCCTGGACCTACAGCGTGGTCGCCCTCCTCTTTCCGCAGATCTTCCCCCCCGCCATGCGGATGAAGGGGGGGATGGTGCACGTCTATTTCGAGTCGGCGGCGATGATTACCGTCTTGGTCCTCCTGGGCCAGGTCCTTGAACTGCGGGCCCGTTCGCGTACCAACACCGCCATCAGGATGTTGCTCGCCCTCGCTCCCAATACCGCGCGGATCGTTCGCGATGACGGTACGGAAGAAGACATTCCGCTTGAGCAGGTCAAGCTTGGAGATGTTCTGCGTCTGCGCCCCGGTGAGAATGTTCCGGTGGACGGCACCGTGATCGAAGGGAAGAGCAGCGTCGACGAGTCGATGGTCACCGGTGAGTCCATCCCGATTGAAAAGGTCTCCGGGGACACGCTGATCGGCGCGACCACGAACGGCACGGGGAGTCTGCTCATGAGGGCCGAGAAGGTTGGGGCCGACACGCTCCTGTCGCAGATCGTAAACATGGTCGCGGAGGCCCAGCGCTCGCGCGCGCCGATCCAGAAGCTGGCCGACGTGGTATCGGGATACTTCGTTCCGGTCGTGGTGATCGCCGCCGTTGTCGCCTTCGTGGTCTGGGTCTTCTGGGGACCGGAGCCGCGCCTGGCTCACGCCATCGTCAACGCGGTGGCCGTACTGATCATCGCCTG
>JAUSPK010000030.1 GCA_030655735.1 Syntrophales bacterium
CTCCGGATTGGTCAGGTCTTTCCCGATATGGTGCGTGTTTACATTGCCATACATGTCAATCTGGCCAAACCCGAGGAATGCGATATCCACGTACCCATTGGCGGCCTGGCCGAAAGAATAGGCCATTTCCTGTATAACGGCGGACTTTCGCCAGGTAAAGGGATCACCCACAGACCAGGGCATATCACCCGCGATGGGATCCTGACCGCCGGATTCGTATACCATCGTAATGTTAGGGGCATGGGTCCTGTGCGCAAGTATGGCCGCCACCATGGGAAGCCCTGTTCCCACATACACAACGGTGGAATCCTCTATCTGCAGTGATATAAAATATGCCAGCATCTCCAGGGCATTTGCCGGTGCGTCATTTGTAGCCATAAACGTTCCCTCTTCCTGAGATTATCCTTCAGTAGTAAATACCCGTGTCCGTATCGGGCGTGTACTCCTGGTAGCTAAAGTCAATATCCTCGTTATCACTCTCCGCGGCCTTCGTCTGGCGGCGCGCCTCGGCGATCCATTTCGCCCCTCCAAGCTTTTCGACGAATTCAAACTGGTCTCTTGTATTCATCATCCACTCGTCGTGAAATTCCCTGGACCGTTCTTCATTCCCCCCGCCGTAACGCAGGAGTTTCTCCCACCACTGACGCGCCCAGTAGTAGTACCCCGGCATATTGCCCGGCACGGCCCCAAAGGGGAGTTCTACCACGGCGTCTGCGTAGATGAAGGGGATGATGACGCCTTTCTTGTGATATCGAAGGTCGATCTCCGGGACTATCTCCTCCGCCGTAATGATCACCTTCCGGCACGCGGCGGCGGCTGCGGCATCATTGACCACCGGGCCATAGATACACGCGTTTCCGTATTTGTCCGCGACCTGAACGTGGATAAAGACCACGTCCGGGTAGAGGGCGGGTATGAACACCACCGGATCCGGATCATCCCTCATGGGATTTTGCATCGTCTTGATATAGGGGTTGTGCTTCATGATGTCCGAGCCGAGCATCTGCTTGCTGAACAGGCCGGGGGCGCCAAGCTGCGCCGCCTTGAGGCCCTGCGCGATACCGCCGTGGCTCCATTCTGAAAGGATCGTTACGTTTCCCTCCTTGAGGTTACGCGAGTAGTTGCGATCCGTTCCGCGCATCTCCGCTCCTATGTAAGCGTTATGGGAGAACTTGACCACGTCGTAGTTGATCATGTAGCTCTGATTCGAGGTGGGGGCACCTATTGCCTGCAGGTCCTTTTTCCCCTGTCTCATGATCTCAAAGTAGGCCTGAAGGCACGTTCGGACGTAGGCAAAGCCTGCATCGAATAATATGTCGCCATTGCTTACGTACTCGGCCACCGCTTCTTTGAGGGATATCCGTTTGTCCACCTTGCCCCTCGGTTTTTTGAGGTGGGCTGCGCGCGCCGACTCAAAATCGACCAGGCGGTCCAGGAGGACGGTATCTTCGATGTGGAGATTCTGTAAGGCCTCACGGTTGTAGCTGAATGTACTCATATATATCTCTCCTGCAACCAATGTCGGGTACCCGGAACAGGCTCCGGGTACAGAAAACCGGGAGATCCGGCGTTGTTAGGTTCTGAAAAAACTGCGTTGAGTCTTCTGAAAGGTAGACTGCCAGAAACTCAACCCCATTACACTAGCAACAAGGGTGCCACGGCGGGGCCAATGAAATGCCTTTGGGAGGCGAATGAATGATTCGGATGGGTTACATGGGATAATAATCTGGAATTCTTTTAAAAAGGGAAAAGGCCGGGGAGAGAAGGAGGGTTTGAGGGTAAAATAGACATAATACGTTCGATATTGGCACGTAAAATAGGGATAACCCCAAAATTAGGGGCAATAACGCACATATTGAAGTGCGCTTTAAGAACGTTACGTTCTAATGGCGAACATATTTTTCTGTGTGTGCATACAAACCACGTGGCAGGAGGCCATTTCTGGTCTCGATGGAACCTACATGACCTCCTTCTGGCTCAGCTCCACCGCGCGATCGATCTCAGCCTTGAGCGGCGCGGGAAGATCGGGGATGTCTACACTCAGGAATCCTCTCACGATCGTTGCGGTTGCCTCCTCCTCCGACAGACCGCGCGACATCAGATATAGGATCTCTTCCTGTGCGATCTTGCCGACCGCCGCTTCGTGCGACAGCTCAACGCCGTCAACCATACCTTTCAATTCGGGGATTGCATGCATGATACCCCCATTGAGGATAAGGCCGTGACATTCAAGGTGGCCTCTGACTCCCGGCACCTCAGCGACGATATCTCCGCGGGAGATAATATTCCCTCCGTTGGTGATGGCCCGCGAGACGATCTCCGCGCGCGTGTCCTTCGCCTTGAGATAAATGCGCCCGCCCACATCCAGCTCCGAACCGGGACTTCCGACAAGAAGGCTGTAGGAACGGGCCACGGCCCCTTTCCCCACAAGATATATCGTCGGGTACATCTGGACGGACTTGACCGGTTTCATGGAGATGTAATTGCTGAGGAAGAGGCCGCCCTTTTCGACTATTCCCACGGACCTGGGCCGCACCACCACGTCCTGTGCCCAGTGATGAATCATGGAAAAGCTCAGCTTGGCGTTCTTCTTCACATAAAATTCCGAGATCCCCACGTGAAGGCCCCGCTTCACATGCGAGGCGCTGGCGCAACCGGAGATGATGTGCAGTTCCGAGTCTTCTTCCGCTATAATGATATTGTGCACATTCTGGCTGAACCCCTCCTTTTCAAGGTAGAGGCATGCCTGCGCCGGGAGGGTGATCTTTTTCCCCGGAAGTGCCCGGATCACATAGCCGTTCTGGAGATCGAGGCGGGCGCGTGCCGTATACTTGTCCGTATCCACAGACGCCAGCTTCCAGTAATACTCCTTTAGCCAGTCCATCTCTTTGAGCGCCTTCTTGATGGGGATGATCTCCAGACCGTCCTGATGTGAACCGGAGTGAATAGAGATACCATCCTTCTGGATATACGTACCGGCGCGATCCTTCTCGCTGATATCAAGCCCGGCAAGGGCCATTTTTTCCTTGTCCGCGTCAGGCATCAGCTTCAGATCTTTCACATCGACATGCGTGGGGGATTCGAGGGAATAGGTATCCAGATCGATATCCGGCCCGATGACCGCTTTTTTATCCTTCGCCTCGTGGGCCTTTTTGTCTAAGCCGCGCATCGTGCACACTCCTTGTATCCCACCTTCCTAATCTGCTTGAATATCTCCGCCGGGTGGCCCTTCCCCGCCACCACGCCTTTGTAGAGGACCAGTCCCTTATCCGCCGTCACATAATCGAGGATAAACCCCGTGTGCGTGATGATCAGTCCCATCTTCGATCGGGTCTTGCCCAGCTGCACTGCCGTCTTAAAGGGTGTTTCCCTTTGAGACGGCTGTGCCGGTTCACACGATTTTGCGGTTTTACAGGGACTTGCCGCCTCACACTGCCGTGCACCCTTGCACGGTTGCTCCTCATAATCCCGCTGCAGGAGACGATTGATCGTGTTTCCTATCAGGGAGATATTTTCGAGATCAACGCCTGATTCAGGTTCGTCAAAAAGCGCCAGATCGGGATCCTGGGCCATCAGCTGCAGGAGTTCGGACCGCTTGATCTCGCCCCCCGAGAACCCCACATTGATGTCGCGGTCAAGAAAATCGGTGAAGTTCATGCTCTCGGCAAGGGCATCGACATCGACACCGCCCTTCGAGCAGGCTTCAATGATCCGCCTTGTCTTCAGGCCCTGTATGCTGGGCGGCCGCTGATAGGACATTCCGATCCCAAGCTGCGCCCGGTCATCGATCGTCATATGCGTGATATCCTCACCCTTGAATGTGATCTTTCCGCCGGTCACCTTATACTGCGGATACCCCATGATCGTCATCAAGAGAGAGGTCTTCCCCGATCCGTTCGGTCCGAACAGGATATGTGTCTCTCCGGGAAGGATCTCCAGATCCACGTGCTTGAGGATCTTCTTGTTGCCCAGTTTCACCTGCAGGTCTTCTATCAGTAACATTCCGTCTTCTCCTCGAACCCGGGAATTTATGGTGCTCTATTATGCCTCTCCTGTAAAAAGTCAACACAAATTTTCTCATTCCAGTGTTTCCGTTAACATAATCATAAAACAGGAAATGGCAAGTTCTTCAGCGCGGAGGCGGCATTAACAGGTTTGTACGGGCACGACATTTTATCGCCTTGCCATTCCTGCCGCTCATCGTTTGCGGAGGGAAGGGGGGGGGTAACCAAACAGATCCGGGTCGGGATCCTTGAAGAATGTCTCGTGCAGCCTGGCGATGACGGAGGGGATATCGGTCTCATTCACCACGAATGTAAAGCTTATCGGTGACGCGCCGTGCGCAACCATATCGATATTTATCCCGTCAAGATTTCGAAACACGAGTGAGGCAAGACCGCGGGCGGTCCGGATATTTTCACCAACCAGGGAGATGGTGCCCTTTTCCCCGAAAATGTTCACCGTGCCCAGGCGCGACAGCTCATCTGTGACGCATTTACTGCTCTCGGAGGCACTGACGGCCATGACCATGCCCGCATTGGAAGTCGTCATGACAGAGGGCGTGA
This sequence comes from Syntrophales bacterium, assembly GCA_030655735.1. GTDB lineage: Bacteria > Desulfobacterota > Syntrophia > Syntrophales > UBA2210 > UBA6078. The sequence continues at coordinate 4,566 of JAUSPK010000030.1, forward strand.
TTCCTTCCCTGTCAAGGACGTCAAAGACCGCCCTGAAGAAACCGGCCGGATTGGCACGGGCATCCGGGACAATGCTGACGATACACACAGACCTTTTGTAGGCAATGGATGTGATGACATTGCTGCCGCTCTTTGCAGATGCCGTTATCAGGGTGCCCCCGCCCTCCGGTTGCCGGGAATTGTAGATATGCACCGGAATGTCCTTGCTGCGCGCCGGTTCAAGTGTGTCAGGATGTAAGATCTTCGCGCCGAAGAAGGTCAGCTCCGACGCCTCTTCAAAAGAGATCTTTTTGATGGTGCGCGCCCCCGCGAAGATGGATGGATCGGCTGTCATAATGCCGTCGACATCTTTCCATATCTGTATATCCGAAACATCGAGCGCCGCGCCTACCAGTGAGGCGCTGAGGTCGGACCCCTCAAACCCCAGGGTCGTGGTGTCACCGCCCCGGGTGGAACCGATAAAGCCCTGGATAACAGGAACGCACCCGGATGACACCAGGGGAAGCACATCTCTCCGAATGCCGAGACGGGTAAGATCGTCCACCGGCCTGGCCCCGGTAAACCGCTCATCCGTGATGATGAAGGCGCGCGCATCCAGCCATCGGGCGTCGATACCCCGTTGGCGAAGGGCCGACGCGATGATTGTAGTCGCGACCAGTTCGCCGTACGAGAGGATTCTGTCCTGACTTCGGGGCGTCAGTTCCCGCAGGACGGACAGGCCCTCCAGTAGTTCCTGAAGCTCTTCAAAATATCGTTCAAGGGCCGTCCGGATGTTGTTCTCTTTAAAATCAGGGGTGAGACCCCTCGCCATAGCAACGTGGTATTCGCGGATTGCATCCAGCTCACGAGCAGCCTCCTTATCCATTCCCTCTGCCGAGAGCCGTGCGATATTCAGCAGTTTGCGCGTCGTTTTGCCCATGGCGGAGTTGACCACCACCGGACACAGATCGAGCCGGGAATGGATAATCTCCACCACCCTCCTGACCGAATCGATATCCTCTATCGACGTCCCCCCGAATTTCATGATGATCATGGTTTCCCCTCACACCGCCAGGTAGGTGGAATTGGCCCTTCTTTATGACGGGCCTGCTGCCCCTTTTTTGTTCGTCTCTTCTTCGGCGAACAGGTCATACTCATCCGCCGAGGTAATGGTGCACGTTACGATATCCCCGATGACCTTCTGCCCCGCTTTCACGTAGGTGATCCCGTCTATATCGGGGGCCTGCCTCCTTGACCTTCCGATGTAGTCATACCCTGGAAGATCCGATGGTTCTTCTATAATCACGTCCGTCGCAGTCCCGACAAGGGATTGATTGATCTGGAAAGAAATCGATGCCTGCTCCTCCATGATAATTTTCCTTCGGAGTTTTTTGATCTCCTCCGGGATCTGACCGGGGAGCGCCGCGGCCCTGGTCCCCTCTTCGCGTGAGTATTCGAAGGCCCCCACATGATCGAATCGCGTCTCTCTCACAAACGCATGGAGCCGGTCAAACATCTCCTGGGTCTCGCCGGGGAACCCCACGATCAGTGATGTCCTCAGTGCCACGCCGGGAATGATCTTCCGGGCATGCGCTATCATATTGTTTATGAGCCTGCCGTCGCCCTGTCGATTCATCGAACCGAGGATGGCGTTATCGATGTGCTGCACGGGGATATCGATATAGTCGCACATCTTGTCAATATCTCGGATGGTTTGGAAGAGTTTGTCATCCAGGGTCGCCGGATGAGTGTAGAGCAGTCTGATCCACTCGATCCCCCCTATTAGTGACATCTCGCTCAACAGGTCATGCAGCCCTGGCGCCGTGCCGAGGTCTCTCGCGTAGCGGGTGGTCTCCTGGGCCGTTATAATGATCTCTTTCACGCCCCCCTCGGCAAGCGTCTCAGTTTCCCGCAGGATGTCATCTATCCGCCGGCTCCTGAATTTCCCCCGGACGGCGGGTATCACGCAGTAGGAGCAGTGGTTGGAACATCCCTCCGCGATCTTGATGTAGGCGGTGTGTGGGGGCGTGGACAGAATGCGCCGGTGCGACGAATTCATCAGAAAGTCGGGGTTCCCGATGAAGGATCGCTGCTTCGGTTGCGTTGAATCTTGAAGGGCTGCAATGTGCGCGGCTATGCGGGGAACTTCACCCGTCCCCAGGAAGAGATCAACCTCCGGGATTTCTTCCTCGAGCAGGGTTCCGTACCGCTGAGGCAGGCAGCCGGTCACCACCAGATGCCGGCATCGCCCCTCGCTTTTCATCTGGGCTATGTGAAAGATTTCATCGATCGATTCCTCCTGTGCCGGGAGGATGAAGGCACAGGTATTGATAACGATAACCCCTGCGTCTTCAGGGGAAGGGACAAGTTCAAAGCCGCTCTCAACCAGAGCGGCGGCCATCACTTCCGAATCGATCAGGTTCTTGGGACATCCCAGACTGGTTATATGGACTGTATTCTTCACGTTACCTGGGGAGCTTCCCAGCCAGTATCTTCCGCGGCTTAGCGCCGTCGGACGGGCCCACGACACCTTCCACCTCCATCTTTTCCACGATGCGGGCGGCCCGGTTATACCCTACCTTCAGGTATCGCTGAACCAGGGATATGGAGGCCTGTCCCAGGTCGGTAACCAGCTCGACCGCTTCATCGTACTTTTCATCAAATTCCTCTTCCGCACCCGCCCCTTCCTTTGTCTCCGGATTGTACTGGGATATCGATTCGTCGTACCGGGGCGCTCTCTGCCCCTCAGCAAACCTCACAATCTTGTTGATCTCCCCGTCGGAAACAAAGGGTCCGTGGATCCGCACCAGCTTCGATGTGCCCGGCGGCACGAACAGCATGTCGCCCGCCCCGAGGAGCTTTTCGGCGCCGAGCTCGTCAAGTATCGTCCTCGAATCCACCCGCGAAGATACCTGAAATGATATTCGTGTGGGGAAGTTGGCCTTTATGACGCCGGTGATAACGTCCACGGAGGGTCTCTGGGTTGCCAGGATGAGGTGTATGCCCGCGGCCCGCGCCATCTGCGCCAGGCGGGCAAGGGAGGACTCCACGTTTCTCTGCGCCACCATCATCAGGTCGGCCAGTTCATCTATGATGACGATTATGTAGGGAAGTTTCTCCGGAAACGCTTCGCCCTCTTCCCCCATTAGGGCAGGGGATCCCAACAATTGCTTCCTGGACATATCCTGTTGCTTTTCTATCAACCGGTTGTACCGTTCGATACTTTTGACCCCCGCTCCGGCTATGACGGCATACCGCCGTTCCATTTCATCGACGGTCCACTTGAGCGCCTGAGATGCCTCTTTGGGATTGACCACCACCGGGTGGAGGAGGTGGGGTATTCCTTCATATCCCGACAGCTCAAGCCTCTTCGGATCGATCATGATAAACTTGACCTCGTCCGGCGTCGCCTTGAACAGGATGCTGCATATCATGGCATTGAGAGAGACACTCTTCCCCGAACCGGTTGTCCCCGCGATCAGGAGATGGGGCATCGCGGCAAGATCGGCGATCACCGGTTTCCCTGCAATATTTTTTCCCAGTGCTATCGGCAATCTGTATTTCGACTCCTGGAACTCCTCGGTGTCGAGCACATCTCTGAGATATACGGATTCCCTCTCCTGGTTGGGAATTTCGATGCCGATGGCCGCTTTTCCGGGGAGGGGCGCCACGATCCTGATACTCTGAGCCTTCAGCGCGAGGGCCAGATCATCGGACAGATTGGTTATCTTGTTTATCTTGACCCCGGCTGCCGGTTCGAGTTCATACATGGTCACCACCGGGCCCGGCGTTACCTCCGTGACAGTGCCCTCCACCCCGAAATCAGCCAGTTTTTTCTCGAGGATGCGGGAATTCATAATGAGGCTTTCCCGCTTCATCCGTGTGTCTCTGACCGCCACCTTGTCAAGAAGGGTCACGCTGGGGAGCCTGAACATACCTTCGGGCTGCAGGAAACCGAAGGAGACCTGCTCGTCCTTCCTGATCTCTTCCCCCTGCCCGTTCTCATCGGAGATAATCGGTACACGCTTTGAAATCCGAGGTTTTTCCCTCGTGACGGTCTTCTTCCTCCGAACCCTTCCCATCCCGACCACCACAAAGGTTCTCAGCCTCAGAAGAGTGCCCGACAGTACGATGGCGAGTCTCCTGACAAGTGCCACAAGCGAGACATCGAGTGTAACCATTACAGAGATTATCAGCGTGACAAACAGAACGATGTCGGTTCCTATCCGATTCAGGCCGGAATAGAGTATGCGCAGTGAGACCTTTCCGAGAAGCCCTCCAGGGTTGAGATCGGGACCAAAGAAAGAGATAGCGCCATTCCGTGCCGCCAGAAGCGCCGATGTGGCAAATATGAGACCCATAAAGCCAAGGGTGGAGGAGAGGACTATCCTGAATTCCCCGCCAAGGAAGAGCCTGAAAGAAAAGAGGGCAAGGATCACGGGGAAGAGATATGAGGTCATTCCGAAGATTCTCAGGAGACCATCGGAGAGATAGGACCCAACAAGACCGCCGTAATTGGCTATCCTCACCTTTCCGCCCACGTAGTGCGTAAGTGAGGGGTCGTGGGGATTGTAGGAAAAGAGGCACAGAAACACAAAGACGGCAAGGGCGATGAATATGACCCCCGCTATCTCTTTCAGCCTCATACCTTCTCCGCCGGCACCTTTTTTACTCAAATCCAAACCCCCGCTATCTGATAAGACTAGATTAAATCATTCTAATAATCAATGTTGAAATTCCAAGAATCCAGCAGTAATAAGCAAAGATGCTCAATTTGCGTTTTCTGATTACCAAGAGCAGAAGTCCCAGCGTCAGAAAACCCGTCACGGCGGCAGCGACCATCCCGGCTAGGTATATCACCATATCGGACGGAGATACCGCCTCTATATATTTTAATTCAAGGACCAGTGCTCCCAGGACGGCGGGTATGGACAGCAGGAATGAAAATCTTGCGGCCGCTGCTCCGTCCAGGCCCCTGAAGATACCGAACGCTATCGTAGAGCCGGACCGGGATATCCCCGGAATCAGGGCCATCGCCTGAACGATACCAATAACCAGGCTGTCGGTTATGTTCATGTCCTTCTCCACCCGGCTGCCCTGGAACCTGTCGGACATGAACAGCAGGACGCCGGTGACGAGGAGCATGAAGGAGACCGTCTGGGGGGATGTAAAGAGGTGGTGGATTCTCTCTTCGAACAGCAGACCTATACTCCCGGTACATACCGTTGCGGTGATGATATAAAGGGCCGTTTTTCTTCCGGTTCGCACCCGTGTGTCATCAAAATCCCGCCGGGACCATCCGGACGGGATCAGAGAGGCCAGGATCTCCAGGACCTCTCTCCTCAGGAAAAAGAGGACCGCCAGGAGCGTCCCGAAATGCAGCATGGCATCGAAGAGCACTCCCGGCTGCTGGAATCCCCTTATAACGCTCTGTACGATTACCAGATGGCCGGAACTGCTCACGGGGAGAAATTCCGTCAGTCCCTGCACCGTCCCAAGCAGGATCGCTTCCCAAAGATTCAACGGTCTTGTCCTCTTCTCTATCAAACTTAGATACGGGTAATCCCGATAAATCGGGATAAATCGGGACACAAGCGATGGATATGCGCAATTTTTGTACTGAATAATGCTGGCGAAGTCAATGGGAAATATGGGGCTTTTGTCCCGGCAAGATAATTCATTTGACAGTAATACGCATTCTATACTACGGTGCGCATAGATCTTTACGAGGAGAGGGGATATGGTTAATAAGGTAATATTGATTGGAAGACTGGGGGCGGATCCTGAGGTAAGGTACACACAGGATGGTACCATGGTAACAAATTTCAACCTGGCAACCGATGAGCAGTGGAAGGACAAGAGTGGAGAGAAGGTCCAGAAAACCGAGTGGCACAGGATCGTCACGTTCAGAAAACTTGCCGAGATATGCGGCAACTACCTGGCCAAGGGAAGACTGGTCTACATCGAGGGCAGGATTCAAACGAGGGCCTGGGATGACAAGGATGGGAACAAGCGCTATACCACAGAGATAGTTGCCTCGAACATGCAGATGCTGGAGCGGAAAGAACAGGGGGCCTCTCAATCAGAAGGGGCAGGGGGTGGAACGCCGTATCCAGCTGGTTCTACTATGCCTGACGACGATGTCCCCTTTTAGCGGGCTTGCTTCATACACACCGGATTGACACTCCGCTCCGCAGCCAAGCTGCGGGGCGGTTTATTTTTTGTCTTCCTTGATCTTCTTAGGATCTTCGGTACCATCCACCTCATCGGTCTCCTGAAAAGATTTTTTGAAGTTTCTGATACCCTTACCGATAGCCCCTCCTATTTCGGGAAGCTTTCCGGCACCAAAAATGATCAGGATAATGACCAGTATAATCACCAACTCGGGCATGCCTATTCCGAACATATTCTATTCACCTCTCACAATATCTGTCTAAAACTATTATACGGCTGTTTAGCTCAATCCCTGTTTCATTCGTCCGCGGGGAGTGTCAGGTGGACGACCTCGCCGTGTTCCCCCAGAAGACCAAGCGACCTTTCCTGAAAACGGATATCCACCCCCCCGGCATTGCCGATGATCAGGCCGAATCTCTCCGACGCCCTTTCCGTGATCCGCTCTCCCGGCCACAGCATGACCTCAAATGGCGGCTCTCCATCTCTGTCGATCTGTATCCAGGTACGTTCCGATGCCTCTATCACAAGGGTATACGGTTTTTTTTCAGTGGGGAGGGTCGTATCGGGGCCGACAGCCTTTTCCGGCTGCGTATCTTCGACCAAGGGCTGTTCTTCCCCGGCCGCTGGCTGCTCAGCTTCAATCGGTGGCCGGGTATCTTCTTCGATCTTTTGATCCGGCTTTTGAGCACTGTCCTCCATGGAAAGGTCTGCCGGTGGCGCGCCGTCCGCCCCCTGATGTTCGCCTTCGCCTTCGATGGCGACATCACCGCTTTTACCCGCGGGTAGCTCTTCAGGGGCGTTCTGGGGCTCCCCGGCGTCTTCAACCTGCCCGGCAGGGGGCAACCCCTCTGCTGCCTGACGGCCACTCGTGCTGTACTGGTAAAGGAAGAAGGCCCCGATCAGGACCAGTAAACCTGATACGATGGTCACCCATATCCAGACTTCCAGGTGGCGTTTCTGCACGGCGAGTTCTTTCAGCACCTGGTACTTGTCTTTATCGGGCTCCAGACTTTTGAGGTATTTCTCATAGAGCGAAAGTATTTTTTTGCCGTCAACATCGAGGACCCTGGCATACATGTCCATAAAGGCCCGGGCATATATCGGTTCCGGAAGCAGTTCAAACCGTTGTTCTTCAATAGCCTTAAGGTTTTGAGGGCTTATTTTCGTGGAGGAGGACACGTCCCGTAAGGTGAGCCCTCTGGACTGCCTGATCTCCCTCAGGTCAAGGGTGGGTTCTGCCGGCCTCACATCTGTTTCTTCCGGTTTTTCAGAACTCATGCTCACATCTTCCCTTGTAATGTCTTGTTCCTTGTCGTCCATAACGGCGTATGCAACTCCCTCTGAAGACTGCTAAACCCCGAAATATCTATCACTAATCCACAGGTGAAGCAACAGAAATTGTCTCAACTTTTTCATGAAACCATGCTAATACCTTACACGACAATACACTGTGAGGAGAAAAGAGATGCCTGAACAAGGGGACTTTGCCATATCCATAGCCAGGATAGCGGGATCATTGCTGAAGGATCGCTTCAGCGAGAAACACAGGATCGACTACAAGGGGGAAATCGATATCGTCACGGAGGCGGACAGGATGTCCGAGGAGGTATTGATCACGGAAATCAACAGGAAATTTCCCGATCACACTATCCTGTCCGAGGAAGCGGGGGAAATAGAGAGAGGCTCACGGTACCGATGGGTCATTGATCCACTTGACGGGACAACCAACTATGCCCATGGTTTCCCAATGTTCTGCGTCTCAATTGCCCTGGAGAAAGACGGACAGATCATAACGGGCGTCATCTACAGCCCTGTAACAGACGAACTGTTTGTGGCCGGGAAGGGGGAGGGGGCATTTCTTAACGGCGCCCCTATTTCGGTCTCCGGAACCACGGAGATTTCAGAGAGTCTCCTGGCAACCGGTTTCCCGTATGACATACGAAGAGACCCGAACAACAATATCAACTACTTTTCTGAAATGGCCCTGAGGGTCCAGGGAATCCGCCGATCGGGATCTGCGGCGGTTGATCTGGCCTATACGGCAGCAGGGCGTTTCGATGGTTTCTGGGAGCTTAAACTGCACCCATGGGATACGGCAGCCGGAGGGCTTCTAGTCAGCGAGGCGGGCGGAGTTGTTACCGATATCTCCGGCGGCAGCTACCGTCTTGACTCTTCAAGCATACTCGCATCAAACGGAAAGATACATGACGACATGCTCCGTATACTGGAGAGTACCAACCCGGCCGACGGAAGATTGGTCTGACCACTCCTCAAGGGACTGGCCGTACGGCAGAGTGCATTTATGAAAAGGGTTTAGTCCTCGGATGGGTGGTGCAGGAAGATGCGCATTCCCAGGGCGTACCCGCGAAAAAGGCCCGGGAGAAATATCATACCTTAAGCTTTTTTATCTTGCCGTGCAGTGTGTTCCTGTTTATCCCGAGAAAATCAGCGGCGGCGGTTTTTACATTATTGGAG
>JAUSPK010000038.1 GCA_030655735.1 Syntrophales bacterium
CTAACCGAACAAGGCCCCGCGTGAGACTATTAATGATTGATAAGGCATTGCTTTTTCACGGTGGGAGTATAGGAAGAACGGTCTTGTGCGTCAAGCAAATCCTGGACACAAAATATGGGCGCGGCGCTGATGACGGGGGGCTCCTGGTCTGGTCATCCCCTTTTTCTCAAGTTTTTACTGTTCCAATTTCCGGCCGTATCAGAAGACCTTGCCGTTAATTCTGAGTTCGTGAATGTCGGCGTCGATGGTGTTGTAGCGGTTGTTGTCGCTAATGATTCGAACTTTTTGATCCTGACAATAAAGTAGGAGGCGTTTTCTCAGTTCAGATATGATTTGACAAGGCGGGAGACATATCGCGCTATCGGTATGCACGACGTCAGACCCGGGGATTCTATTCCGATCAGATTGATAAGCCCTGGGTACCCCGCCGTGCTCTCCTCGGTGATGACGAAATCTCTGTACGGGTCACCCGGTCCCTGGAGTTTCGGCCGTATACCGCTCGTATCAGGGTGGAGATGCTGCCTTCGCACGCCGGGCAGATACCTCCTCACAGACTGCCAGAAGGCATCTCCCTTCTCCTCGTCAACCGTATATTCCAGTTCAGTCACGTATTCCGTGTCCGGCCCGAACCTCACCCTGCCTGCCAGATCAAGGGTTGCGTGAACCCCGAGTCCCACCTGTTCCTCTTGAGGCACCGGATAGACAAGGTGAGAGAGTTTCGGAGAAGGGGACGCTGAAAAATAGTCCCCTTTACAGTATTTGAGTCGGTAGTCTTTTTTATCTATGTCAATCCCCGCAGATGAGGCAACCCGGTCGGCATGCAGCCCGGCACAGTTGATGATAACCCGCGTCCTGAATCGGTACTCTCCCTGGTTCACCTGTATTTCATACGTTCCTCCGGAAGGATGAATCTCCGTTACCTCCGAATGAAAGACGATCATGGCACCATCCGACTGTGCCTTGATAAAAAAGGATTGCATAAGGGCGTGCGTATCAATGATACCGGTGGAGGGGGAGAAGAGGGCCTCGTGCGCACGTACTTCGGGTTCCATCGCGAGCAGCTGTTTTTGTGAGACAAACGAGAGGTCATCGATACCATTCATCTCTGCCCGATCGCGGATCTTCGAAAGCTCGGCCACCTCCGTATCATCCGCGGCCACGATAAGCTTGCCTGTTTTTCTGTGGGGGATATCCCGCTGTTCGCAGATCTCGTAGAGGAGTCGGTTCCCCTCTCTGCACAGCTCGGCCTTGAGAAAACCGGCAGGATAATAGATGCCGGCGTGTATGACCTCGCTGTGTCTGCTGCTCGTCTCCATCCCGTAGCTGGGATTCTTTTCCAGCAGCAGGACATTGCCGTACTGTCCGGAGAGCTCTTCCGCAATGGCAAGCCCCACCACACCGGCGCCTATGATCGTTATGTCGAACGTGGTCTGAATCACAGCAGTATCCATTACGATGATCTAACAGGTTTGTGCCGACAGAGTGTCACCGCCTGCCCGGCTCATAGACGCAGAGCGGTTCTTCGGCCAGGCAATCTCCGCTGATCTCATACGCGCGGGCACGGCATCCCCCACATACTTTCAGAAATTCGCAGATCCCGCACTTCCCCTTGTATTCTCCCAGGTCTCTGAGATCGTTGAATATCCGGGAGTTGTTCCAGATGTCTTCAAACCCCTTTTCCTTGATCTGACCGCAATCGATCTCGAGGAATCCACAGGGCTGTACCTGTCCGGTATGGGAGATAAAGCAGAATGAGCTTCCCCCCATACACCCCCTGGTCATCGAATGAAGGGGATTATCGCTGACCGGCAACTCGTGTTTTCTGTCTTTCTTCCTCTGATGGAAGATCCGGTAATACTGCGGGGCGCAGGTGGCCTTGAGCTGAATCGGGGAGGTAAAGCCCTGTTCGTAGAACCACCCCAGCGTCTTCTCATATTCCTCCGGCGAGATCTCCTGGTCGGCCATCTCTCTGCCCCGTCCCGTCGGAACCAGCAGGAAGATGTGATGGGCTGCTGCCCCAAGTCCGACCGCCAAGTCGAATATCTCTTCCATACGATCCAGGTTGAGCCGGGTGATGGTGGTGTTGATCTGAAACTCCATCCCCGCCTTCCTAAAGGCGTCGATCCCCGCCATCGCTCCCTCAAAGGCGCCGGGAACACCGCGAAAGGCATCGTGACTTTTTGCATCGGGGCCGTCTATACTGATGCTGACCCTCTGAACCCCGGCATCGATTGTCTTTTGCGCGACCTCATCGGTCACGAGGGTACCGTTGGTCGCGAGGGCCATTCGGAGGCCCTTCCGGGTGCCATAGGAGGCGATCTCAAAGATGTCTTCGCGAAAGTAGGGCTCGCCGCCGGTCAGTATAATCACGGGGGAACTGAAGGCGGCTATATCGTCGATGAGCTTCCGGCACTGCGCGGTATCAAGCTCCCCCTCGTAAGGGCCGTATTTAGACGACGCGCGGCAGTGTACGCACGAAAGGTTGCATCCCCGGGTCACCTCCCAGGCGACCATGCGGAGCGTATGGGGCAGGATCAGCGATTGCTTGGAAACCATGACAAAAAATCCTTCTAACGGAAATGTTCTCCCCTAGCGTCGCGTCAATCAAGAAATGCCATTTCTGTTATTATTCTGTCATTTCGAACGCAGGAAGCTACAGTACCCGTCAGGGTGAAATCTAAGATTTCTCAGTCGTGAAAACTCCTTCGAAATGACACTAAACCCGCAACCGTTTAACGCAGCAGTTCGGCCGCCTCCTGTGCGAAGTAGGTGATGATGATATCCGCCCCGGCCCTCTTGATCGACACCAGGGCCTCCATCATGGCCCTTTTTCCGTCGAGCCATCCGCGTTCATCCGCCGCCTTTATCATGGCAAATTCGCCGCTGACGCTATAGGCCGCTACGGGCAGGTCAAATTCATCCTTTGCCATTCGTATGATATCAAGGAAGGGGAGCGCCGGTTTCACCATGATGATATCGGCCCCCTCCGCAACGTCGAGGGCGATCTCCCTGAGGGCCTCACGGCCGTTGGGGGGGTCCATCTGATACGACGTCCGGTCACCGAACTGGGGAGCGCCCTCCGCTGCCTCCCGAAAGGGACCGTAAAAACAGGAGGCATACTTGGCCGCGTATGCCATGATGGGGATATCCCCAAAGCCATCCTCATCGAGCGCATCGCGGATCGCGAAGACCTGGCCGTCCATCATAGCCGACGGAGCCACCATATCGACCCCCGCAAGTGCGTGTGACAGCGCTGTTCGGGCAAGAACTTCCAGCGTGGCATCGTTATCCACCTCGCTGCCGTCGAGAATTCCGCAGTGGCCGTGGCTCGTGTACTCGCAGAGGCACACATCCGTAATGACCAGGATATCCGGGACCTCATTCTTGATCCGCCGCACCGCCTGCT
>JAUSPK010000010.1 GCA_030655735.1 Syntrophales bacterium
CTGATATTCAGGATATCCCCTTTGATTTCGATATTGACGTCCTTTTCTTCAATGCCGGGCATTTCCGCGATGATATTTATCCCGGTTTCCTCATCAAAGACATCCACGATGGGTTCGCGCTCCTCCTCGACAACAGGACCCGTGGGAGTTTTCTTGATATTTCCGAATGACTGCACGGAAGGTCTGCCGTCAGCCATAGTGCGTACCCTTACCCCATAGACACCTTTCAGGTCTTTAAGTCCCTTGATCTTTTCGAGGCCGCTGAATTTGATCTCACCTGTCCTGGAAAGTTCCTCACCCTTTTCCGCTAACTTTGTGGCAGTATCTATCAGATTAGTAAGACCCTTAAAAAGACCGCCAAGACCGAAATCAATGTCTGTGCCCTCAGATTTCTTTTCCTGATCTTTTTTCTTTTTATCGTCCGTCATCTTTCACGCCTCCACATCCCTTATTGGGACCACTCATTAAACATCGGTCGTCCATTTTGTATTGTCCGTTGCAACAAACAACTGGCAACCGACCACCGACCACTGGCCCCTGGCCACTGACCACTGATAGTCACCATTTCACCACAATATTAACAAAATTAAATGGCGGCGCCGGGCCGACATATTTGAACTTTGCCCGCTCTTCATAATCTTTTGCCAGATCCTCAACCAGAAAATCGAACTCTTTTTCCCGTGTCCTGTCTATCAGGAACGCGGCATTTAAAAACATGCTGTCTCCGAACAGATTGTTTGTTCGTACATCAATGGCCGATCGTTTGAATATATTCAGGACTTTCTGTGTTTCGCCGTCCTTTTTTTTATCCAGAGCGTTCTTTACTGCCTTGCCGAGGGAAACTTTGGAGGTATTGCCGGTCTTTCCCGTTTTGTCTTCCGCCTTCTTTTTGAGCTTTTTGACCTCCTTATTATCCTCCGCTATTTCATTAAAGATCCGGTTCATGTCTTTCCAGATTCCCTTTAACCCCATCTCTACTTTGTTGTCCATGTCTCTCAGGAGGCCCTTGAATTCCGGATATCGCCTTCTAAGGAGTGTGCGCACTTCCTCCGCGCTTGCGGCAATGGTGCAGAACCGCACGGGCAGCACCGTATAATCCTTCATTACCTCCTCGATCACCTTTTCATGGGCCATCATATTTTCCCGGTTGATAACATACTGCGTCATGGGAGAGCTGCTGATGACGGCGCTGATATCGTTATAGCCTATGGTTGAAACTATATCCCCGCGCCCTCCGATACCGATGGGTCCGAAGTTTCGTCCTTCATTACTTTCGATGATACAGTAAACGTATTCTCCTTCCTTAGCCATCTGTCAGACCTCCGTTTTTACATGACGTCTCCATTGTGGAATCCTGCATCGTTTCTTCCATTCACTGCCCACTGACTACTGTAAATACCATCAGCAGAACTGCTTAATTATATCAACTATGACCTTTTTGACCTCACCTTCAGGCCGACTCTTGACCCCGTTTGTTTCAAAGCTGAGGACATCGAAACAGGTTTCCACAAAGTCGTCATTGCCGGCCTCAGGTTTCGAGCCGGTTGCGCTTAACACCTTCGCAATCATAATCCCGGCTCGAATACTCGGTTGAAAGCCATTTTCCACGTTTTCCCTGAAGGTTCTGATAATATTTACTACCCTCTCGGCCTCATCTTCAGGTATGCCTGACTTGGTCTTAACGATGGCAATCTCAGTTTCCCGGTCGTAATGGTCCAGTTTGATAGTAATCATACGATCTTTCAGTGCATCCTGCGCCTTATGCACCCCTGCGTATTCCTCCGGGTTGCTGGTAAAAATGACTCGAAATTCCGGTGAGACGCGCAGATAACCTTCTTCCGATCGCCCGGCAGGCAGATCCAGTATCTTCTCCTCCAGTATGGATAGCAACGCGTTGTTGGCCTCGGGCCGGGACCGGGTAAACTCATCATAAATCAGGGTGAATCCATGCTTGCAGGCCACTGTTATCCGATTATCCACCCATTCGGGAGAGACCCTTTCATCCGACTTGAGGACAGACTGGATAAAATTATCCACCATTTTCTTGCGGCGGAAGCCATACTGACCGCCGATAAGGTCGGATGTGCCAAACTCGTCGTCACCGTGAAGGAGTATCACCGGCCTTCCGATCCGGGCGGCGATATTCATGGCAATTGTGGTCTTTCCCGTGCCTGCCGGTCCGCTGAAATGGATGGGGAAACCGGCTTGCAGGTAATTCGTGGCGCGTCTCATTACCCCACTGACAGCATCCGACTGAACAAAACCCGGCTGATCACTGTCAATGATGATGGGCGTTACTTCCGAAATGTTTTCATTTATCACGATTTCCTCTCCTTTATGGTGTAATGGGGGCCTTAGATTTTCTCGCAGGAAATATCATTAAAATCCTTGTCCGTTTTGATCACATAAGTCACAACGGGAGGACGGCCTTTACGCCCTATATTTCGCTTTCGCATCTCTTCCCACGGCTCGAATTTTACCTTCCAGCCTTCGTTAATCACTTCATTCAGCTGGATGATACGCCCCCCTTCGGCAACTGTATTTTCAAAGGCATGGATATCCTGAACCGGCGATTTCCTGAAGCTGCTTATGATCTCTTTCAGGACCATGTCGTTCCGGATTTGCCGGAGAATATCGGGATCTTCCAGTTTTCGGTATGAGGCGAGATTCAAATTGTCATCAATGATTGCCTCAAATACTGCAGGTATTGTCCCTTCATTCTCTTTTCTCAGTCTCTTTTCCTCCCAGGGCTCGAGTAATACAGTGCACCCATCAGGCTGCCAGGTTATGTCGATTAGCTCTCCCATTTTGTCGAAGGCGCTTTCCAGAATTGTTTCTACAGTCTCCGGATTAGCAGGTTCGGTTATATCCAAAAGCCTTCGGCCGAAAGTCCGAAGGGCCGACTCCATGGCTGTCCTCTGCCTTTGAGTCCTTTGTTCTTCAAGCTCTTTCTGTTCTCTTTCCGCCACTTTTTTTTGCCTGTGTGCTTCTGCTTCCCGCTCAATTAAGCCTTGCTTACTGTCAAAGGTTCTGTCCCCCAATGCCGCGGCCCACTCCCTGGCCATAATCTTCCGGGCTATACGCGCAACAGACGCGGTGTTCAAATTTTTGGGTTTCTTTTTCCCTTCGCTTTGCTCCGACCGATATGGCTTCCAGTCAAAGCCTTCATAAATTTCGGTCTCATTAGCTGAGATTTTTGACCCGGAAGGAGAATGATAACTTCCCTCTTTCCACATCCCCAATTCCACGTCCCCCTCGTCCCGGATGCCGGACGACTGCCCGCTTATCACGCTTTCCGCCTCCCGCGACTCACCCGGGAAGTTCGACGCCGGATCATGAACTTCAGTCTTTTTTGCATCCTCACGCTGCTTCCATTCCAGCGCATCCCTTTCTAAAACCGATATTTCAAAACCCTTAAGCGGCATACCGAGGGCTTTTGCTCGCTCAATGGCCGCTAACCGGCGCACTGATATAACCTTTTTATTTTCCATTTATTTCCCTTTTATAGTGACAACACCTTTTCCACGGCACACTATGCAGGGTAGTTTACTGTGGGGTTCAACTCCCCTGCCGCCGCACTTGGAACAGGTTTCAGCCGGCTCTTTTATGCTGACATACCCCTTGCCCCGGCAGACTGTGCATGTCAAATTGCTCCGGGGCTTTTCCTCGCCGCGGCCCTTGCAATAGGCACACTTGATAAAAGGCGGCTGTATCGATACCTTCCCGCTTCCGCCGCAAACGGCACATCTGGAACCTTTTGGTTTTTCTCCGGTTCCACTGCAAAACGCGCAATCAACTTTGTTGCCATTCCTGAACATTTCCCGTGACTTGTCCACCGGGACCTTTGTACCTGATGACCATTTCAATTCCACAGTCTCTCTCCCTTGTCAGGCTAATAATCAAGTTTCATCACTTTCAACGGCTTTTTGGGGACCATTTTTTTGTATTGCGTTTTGGCCGGTTCTCTTTGTTCACCACCGGCAACAGCACCTTCCAATTCCGATATTTCCTCCTCAATGGTCCTAATGTCATCCTCTACCTGATCTTTTCTTTTCACCACATTTGTCTTTTCCTTTTCAAGACGAGCCTTGTTCTTTCCCAGGAGAAAGAGATCCAAGTATTCCGAACCCTTAGTTCTTGGCATGGATCGAATCTTGGATTTTTGAGACGTTTTAATAGATGTAATACCCTGAATATCTTGTTCCATTTACGTCACCCCCAATTGATGAGACAACCATAATTCCACACACATATATCTTTTCTCCAACTGTAATTTTTACATTGTCTGCCGTCTATATTGTCCTGTGACCTATCTGGCAGCTTTCCGTTTGTGAATTACGATGTGCTGGGCACGATTTGGCCCGGATACCTTGATTTCAACCAGTTGGCCTTCTTTCAGATCGATTTCTCTTCTGATGTTGGCGGGAATGGAAATCCTGCCATCCTTTTCCATTGTTGCAAAAACTCGCATTAGTGCCATTCTGTCACCCCCTTCTCTGGATTGGTGATTTATGCCCCGGTGAAATATGAAAGACAGAACCCCGGTTAAATAATCTACAGATTGAACGGGGTAAACATTTCACTGGGTACAATTGACGATCACTAACCCTAATGCGGCAAAGCCGCAAAGTTAACAGTTCACAGGGACCAGTGGGCTGAGGAAAGTTTTTTCTGATCACTGATCCCTGACCACTCACCCCCGACCACTGTCTGACTAACAGTACTGATCGATCAGTTTCGCGATAACCTCTTTGACCCGGTCCTGATTGGTCTTGCTGCCGATGCGACTTGTCTCCGATGCAAGTATGTCCAGACAGGTCTGCCTGAATACCGGATCATTCTTATCGACGGCGGCCTTGCGAACCTGAAGGGTTTTGGCAATCATCAGGCAGCCCCTGATGGTCGGGGCGAATTCACAGGAATCCGACTTCCTCAGACCCCTTACAACCTTTACGATTTTGGAGGCATCGCCATTGGCAAGACCCGATTTTGTTTCGGTTATCTGCGCCTCTGTTTCTTCGTCAAAATGATCCAAGTCCATTGTGACCATCCTGTCGCGCAAGGCATCCTGACTGCGGTGCACACCGGCATATTCCTCCGGATTGCTGGTAAAGATGGCTGTAAAGTCCGGGTCAACCCGCAGGTAGTTGGAATCTCCCTCACGTGCCGACGGCAGGTCGAGCATCTTCTCCTGAAGAACGGATAGAAGCACATTATTGGCCTCCGGGCGGGAACGGGTAAACTCATCATAGATAAGGGTAAACCCGTACTTGCAGGCTATGGTCAGGCGATTATCCACCCAACTTTTCTGCATATTCTCTTCGGTCTTGAGAACAGAGTGGATGAAGTTATCCACAACCTTGCGCATACGATATCCATGTTCACCGCCTACCAGGTCTGACGTGGAAAATTCCTCATCCCCGTGGATCATAACCACCGGCCTGCCTATCTTGCTGGCCACATGCATGGCCATGGTGGTCTTGCCCGTCCCGGAAATTCCCCGGAGATGCAGTGGGAAACCGGCCGCTATATAGGCCAGTGATCTCTCGGTAATATCCTTGACGAAGGGAGTTTCTATGAAGTTAGGCATGGGGTGTGGCTCCAGCACGGTTGTCATTTCATCTATCGGCATATAAATTCTCCTTTAAAATAGATTGCAGTAGGCAGTAATCAGTGGGCAGTTGTTAGTGGATCATAGACCTCGGACATCTTTTTCCCTCCGCCCACTACCCACTGCATTCTGCCTGCCGCGCACCGCGTTCCGCCTACTTTTTTGTAATAACTCCCTTGCCGCCGCATTTCAGGCATGGGAGATAATCACCTTTTACAACACCTTTCCCATTACACTTGGGACACGTTTCAACCGGGTCTTTTATCTCCACCATACCCTTTCCACCACAGACAATACAGGTCAGACGCTGGTCACGGTGGATGCCGGTGCCGCCGCAGTATACACACTCAATGGCAGGTTTCGGTATGGTTACCT
>JAUSPK010000065.1 GCA_030655735.1 Syntrophales bacterium
TTGTGGCCGGACAGCGATAATGTCACCCCTTAAGGGGACAGCGATAATGTCATCCCATACCTTGCAGCACGTGATCCACAACCGTCGATATCTGGTGTAACATTTTATCCAGGTTACCTGGAAGGGAGTGTTCCTTATGACAAAAACCATGCTGCTGCTTGCGGATGGTTTCGAGGCGGTCGAAGCAAGCGTCTTTTCCGATGTGCTGGGGTGGAATCGCTTCGAGGGAGACGGTTCTACGGAAGTCGTGACGGTGGGAATGCGCGAGCGGCTGCGCTGCACGTGGAACTTTTCCGTTATTCCCGAAGCGCTGCTGGACGAGGTCGATGTACAGGGTTTCGACGCGCTCGCCATCCCGGGCGGTTTCGAGGAGGCCGGATTCTACAGCGACGCCTTCAGCGAACCGTTCCTTGACGTCATCCGTGCGTTCGACGCCGCCGGAAAACCGATCGCGGCGATCTGCGTGGCATCCCTGGCGTTGGGGAAAAGCGGCATCCTCAAAGGGCGCCGCGCGACTACATACAACCTCGGAGGAGGGAAACGCCAGCGCCAGCTTTCCGATCTGGGAGCGGTCTGTGTTCCTGACGAGCCGATCGTAGTCGACGGCAACGTCATAACTTCATACAATCCATCCACCGCGTTCGGTGTTGCCTTTGCGCTTCTTGAGCGGCTGACTACGTCCGGAAACTGCACCGAAGTGAAACGCCTCATGGGGTTTGAGTGAGGCCGAAAATGCGGACAGTAGCGATAGTTCTTTACAAAGATGTGGAAGTGCTCGATTTTGCAGGGCCGTACGAGGTTTTTTCGACGGCCTCACGGGCCCGCCTGCGGATGGATAAATCGGCGGAAGTTCCTTTTGTTCCTGTCCTTGTGGGATATGGGGAGCAGGTCCATGCCCGGGGAAACTTTTGTGTGCGGACGCACTATACCTTCGGCAATGCTCCGAAGGCGGACATCCTGCTGGTTCCCGGCGGCGTGCATGAACCCGCAATGGATGATGATGTTCTTCTTGATTTTATCGCTGCCCGGGCCGGGGTAAGTGAAATAGTCGCGTCCGTATGCACCGGAGCGTTCCTGCTGGCGAAGGCGGGTGTCCTGGGGGCTTGCAGCGTTACGACGCACTGGGACGACATCGCGGCGCTGCGGCGCGATTTTCCCGAACTGGATGTCCGTGAGAATGTCCGGTGGGTTGATAGTGGGAAAATCGTTACATCGGCAGGTATTTCTGCCGGGATCGACATGGCGCTGCACCTCGTGGCGCGCCTTGAAGGAGAGGAACTTGCCGGGACGACAGCCCGGCTGATGGAGTTCGACAGGCGAAAAACACCGTGAAGGAGCGGATCTTGCTGCTGGCTGTCCATGTCCCTGGGCCATCCTAGGCGGATTTCAGGAACTTTCCGGCCATGTTCCGGCACAGGTCGAGGAAGATCCCGTAAGGTCTTCCTGTAACCATGAAGGCCAAAGACATGAAGAGCGATGAAACGGTGATCTGGGACCAGGTTGCCCCCGCAAAAAGAAGGACAACGACGTATAGAGGAACCTGAAAGACGACAAAAGCGAGAGTGTCGCCGAAGATCATCATCAGGCGGTTTGACCTGTCGATTCTCAGGATAACGAACAGCCTGTCCCGGAACCATCCGTAGGGTCTGCCCGTCACGAGGTTGACGGGTACAGCCGCGGCTCTTGCCTGCAGGGACTGAAAAACCGTAAGGCCGGCTATGAATATCTCGATGAGCATGCAGAGAACAGTCGAAAAAATGATCATCGCCGTTATGTCGGCTGCTATCAGGCCGAGCCTTTCCCGTCTTGCCTCTTTAACTGAAATAACCTCTGCCAAGGGGTTCCCCTGCCTTTTTTCGATATCTCATGGTTCCGGTTCCTGATCCTTGAACTGGCATCATGTGTTTTTGCTACACATGATTGTAATGTAATACAGGTAAAAACCTGCAGATCAATGATGCGGGAGTTTTCTGGAATGGAGACGCCAGGGCATAAGTGTTTCTGTTGCTCCCGGTTTTATGCGATACTGTCAGACAAGTGTCCATTATTAACGGGAAGGGGAGTATCGAGATGACCTATCGATCAAAGAGGCTGGGGCTATTCAGCGGGAAGGAATCTTCCTCCCGAAGGGCTATCTACAAGGGGTGCGGCTACGACGACGAAGATCTCTCCCGTCCCCTCATCGGAGTGGTAAACACGGCCAACGACGCCGGACTGGGGCATGTGCATCTGGACCGGCTGGCAGAGCGCGTCAAGGCAGGGATACTGCAGGCCGGAGGGACGCCGTTCGAGTTCGGGACCATCGCCACATGCGGGGCCGTGCCCATTGGGACGCCTCACTTCCGCTACGAGCTGGTCATCCGGGACATCGTAGCTTCGTCCGTGGAGATAATGGCCGGTGTCCAGCTTTTTGACGGCCTTGTCCTGCTGGCCTCCTGCGACAGCATCATCCCCGGCGTCATCATCGGAGGAATACGGTCCGGGCTGCCCTCCATATTTCTCTCCGGAGGCCCTCAATTGGTGACGAAATTCGAGGGGCGCTCCGCCGTCATGAGCGAGCTGGATCAGCTTGTCTTCGGTTCCCAGTACGGGGGTGAGGACATATCCGAAAAGATCCGCTACCTTGAGGATCACGTCTGCCCGGGCGCGGGTGCATGTTCCCTGATGGGAACGGCGAACACCATGCAGATCCTCGCCGAGGGGATAGGAATGTCCCTTCCGGGGTCGGCCACTGTCCCCGCCGTCTACGCGGAAAAGGAGCGATTCGCGACCCAGACGGGTCGGCGGATCGTCGAGATGGTCAAACAGGACATCACGCCGGACAAGATCCTCAAGAGGGAGAACCTTTTGAACGGCATCATTCTCACCATGGCCATTGCGGGATCGACGAACGCGGTTCTTCACCTGCTGAGCCTGGCCCGGGAGCTGGATATCGACCTGAACCTCGACGATTTTGACCGTATCTCCAATGAGGTCCCGGTCATTTCGAGGGTCATCCCAACGGGAAAGGCCACAGTCGTTGATCTGCACCACGCAGGGGGCGTTCCGGCCATCATGGGTGAACTGAGGGACTACCTGCACAAGGGGGCCCTCTCAGTCTCAGGCCTTACGGCGGGAGAGATCCTCGAAGACAGAAGATCACGGGATCATTCGGTCCTGACGACCGCGAAGGAACCCGTACTTCCAAACGGCGGCATAGCCGTCATCAGGGGCAACCTGGCTCCCGACGGCGCGATCTGCCGCACCTCGACCATCTCCGAAAAGACGCTCTCCTTCAAAGGTCCTGCGCGGGTCTTCGACTCCGACGAGGAGGGGCACGCAGCCGTCGTCTCGGGGAGCGTCCAAAAGGGAGACGTCGTCGTGATCCGCCGTGAAGGCCCCCGTGGCGCCCCGGGTATGCGGGAGATGATGATGACGACCGATGCCCTTGTCGGCCTCGGTATGGGGCAGGACGTCTTCGTAGTCACAGACGGCCGTTTCTCGGGCTTCACCGAGGGGGCAGCCGTCGGACATCTATCTCCGGAGTCGGACGCGGGTGGTCCCATAGCCGTAGTAGAAGAAGGAGACATCATCTCCATCGATATTCCCGGCCGCCGGGTGGACGTGCAGTTAACCGAGGAAGAGATAACGGGACGGCTGTCGAAGTGGACTGCACCGGAGCCAAAATCGAAAAGAGGCATACTGGGTCTCTGCGCCAAAACCGCCCTCCAGGCCCACCTCGGTGCGATGCTGGATGACCGGATATGAAGCCCGAAGGCGTAAACAGTGAGCGGTAAACGGTAAACAGTTGAGACCTTGGCAGGACCCTGGTTTTCGTACAGATCTTACCGTTCACCGTTCACTATTTACCGTTCACGGAATTTAAAAAAGGAGGTCCTTAACAGATGAAAAAGGAGATACGCACAGACAAGGCGCCGCAGCCCATCGGTCCATATTCCCAGGGGCTCGTTGTGGGGAACATGATCTTCGTTGCGGGGCAGGGGCCGCTGAACCCGGAGACGGGCAAGACGCCCCCGACGATCGGAGAGCAGACCAGGCAGGTCATGACGAACATCAAAAACATCCTTGAAGCGGGCGGCGCGACAATGGACAACGTTGTCAAGTCGACCGTCCACCTTGCCGACCTGAAGGATTTTCAGGCATTCAACGAGGTCTACAGGGAGTTCTTCACCGCTCCCTATCCCGTCAGGACCACCGTCGGGAGCAGCCTCCTGGGGATACTTGTCGAGATCGATGTCATAGCGGAGATATAGGAAGCCGGGAACTTCAGGGGCTCCAAACGGCCAGTCCGTAAGAAAACTTTACAATAGGAAAATTTTCTTGACAGAGCCGGGCCGATTTACAGGGTAGAATGTAGAAAATTCCCATTTCGGGGGAAAAAATGGTGGAACATATCCTTCTTGTAGATGACGATACGGGGCTTTGCGAACTGCTGACGGAATTCCTTGAAACCGAGGGCTTCAAGGTCGAATCAGTTCATGATGGGGAAAAAGCGATCTCGAAAGTGGAGGGAGGCCGTTTTTCCCTCATCATCCTTGATGTAATGCTGCCGGGCCTTTCGGGGATGGAAG
The DNA here is from genome assembly GCA_030655735.1 of Syntrophales bacterium. Lineage (GTDB taxonomy): Bacteria > Desulfobacterota > Syntrophia > Syntrophales > UBA2210 > UBA6078. The sequence goes on from JAUSPK010000065.1 coordinate 4,572, forward strand.
TCCTGAAGGGGCTGCGCAGGCGATCCTCTGTGCCTGTCCTTATGCTGACCGCACGCGGGGAAGATGTCGACAGGATCGTGGGCCTTGAACTTGGCGCAGATGACTATCTCTCAAAGCCCTTCAACCCCAGGGAACTTGTCGCCCGTATCCGGGCGGTCCTGCGGCGAGGGCGAATGGAAGGGCCGGAAGACAAGAGGCTGAGCGTTTACCGGATCGGCGACCTGGCGATCGACCCGGCCGCCCGGCACGTCAGCATCGGCGGATCGCGCGTCGAACTGACCACGGTGGAGTTCGATCTCCTCGAAACCCTCGCACAGTTCGCCGGTACTGCCCTGTCCCGGGAGAACCTTGTCCGCCAGGTGCTGAAGCGCCCGTTATCTCCATTCGACAGGAGCCTTGATGTCCATGTCAGCAACCTTCGCCGCAAGATAGGCTCCTACCCGGACGGGTCCGAACGCATCAAGACGGTCAGGAGTCTGGGGTACATCCTCGCATTTCCTCCTGAAGAGGCCCTGTAGTGAAGGGACACCGGCTCTTCTACAGGATCTTCCTCTGGTTTCTCGGAG
>JAUSPK010000073.1 GCA_030655735.1 Syntrophales bacterium
GGATGTCGCCCTTGCCAACAAGAGACACTTCCCGACCATCAACTGGCTCCAGAGCTACAGTCTCTACACCGATTCGGTTGACAAGTGGTGGAGCAAGATCAGCCCCGATTACAGTGATATAAGAAATACGGCCCTGATCACACTCCAGCACGAAGCTGAACTGGAGGAGATCGTCCGGCTCGTCGGGCCAGAGGCCCTGCCTGAAGACGACAAGCTGGTGCTTCTCGCTGCGCGCATGCTCAGGGAAGACTTTCTGATGCAGAGCGCGTATCACCCTGTCGATACCTACACACAGCCCGCCAGGGCGCACATGATGATCAGCGCCATTATGAAATTCTACGACCTGGCGAAGGATGCGACCGAATCGGGGATGCTGGTCAGCGAGATAGCCTCTTCGAAGATACTGCCCCGCATATCACGGATGAAGGATATACCGAACGAGGAATTTGACACATACATGAAAAAGCTATGGTCTGATATGGATAAGAATCCCTTTGTGTAAGGAGGAGGAACGTAATGGATTCTCTGCAGCTATTTACGAGAGAGACAAAAGCAATCAGCACCGCACGGAGATCGCTCCTTGTCATTGAGAGCATCCCCGGCATCAGATACAATGAGATCGTGGATGTCCAGCTCGGCACCGGTGAGACGCGGATCGGGCAGGTGATAGAAGTCGGCAAGGAAACCACCGTTGTCCAGGTCTTTGGAGGAGTCAGCGAGGTTGACCTCCTGAGAAGCAAGGTAAAATACAAGGGTGAGACCCTGAAGCTTCCCGTATCGGGAGATATCATGGGGAGGATCTTTGACGGGAGCGGGAATCCGATAGACGGCGGCCCCCCGATTGTGGCGGACAAGTATCTGGATATAAACGGTGTCCCGGCAAATCCCGCATCGCGTATGCCCCCGGCGGAATTCATCGAGACCGGGATCTCCGCGATAGACGGGCTCAATGTCCTGGTACGCGGACAGAAGCTGCCCATCTTCAGCGGATCGGGTCTGCCGCACAACAAGATTGCCGCGCAGATCCTGAGGCAGGCGTCACTGAAGGGAAAATCGGAAGAATTTGCGATCGTCTTCGGAGCGATCGGCGTCAGCTATGATGACGCAGGCTACTTTATTTCGAACCTGGAAGAGACCGGGGCGCTCAGCCGTACCGTCGCATTCATCAATACGGCCTCGTCACCTGTCATCGAGAGGCTGTCGACGCCGCGGCTGGCGCTGACGGCGGCGGAATATTTGGCCTGGGAACACGACATGCATGTCCTGGTGATACTGACTGACATCACCAACTACTGCGACGCCCTGCGCGAGCTTGCTGCCATGAGGGGCGAGATACCCAGCAGGAGGGGGTATCCGGGGTACATGTACACGGACCTGGCCTCCCTGTATGAGCGGGCCGGAAGGATAAGCGGCAAGGAAGGTTCGGTGACCATTATCCCCATCCTGACGATGCCCGATGACGACATCACGCACCCGATAGCGGACCTGACGGGGTATATTACCGAGGGACAGATTGTTCTGTCGCGGGCGCTGGAACGGAAGAGGATATATCCCCCCATCGATGTCTTCCTCTCCCTTTCACGAATGATGAAAGAGGGAATCGGGGAGGGAAACACGAGGGAAGACCACAACAACGCGTTTATGCAGTCATATGCCGTCTACGCGGAGGGAAACTACCTGAGAGAGATATCCACCGTAATTGGCTCCGAGGCGTTGAGCGACCGGGACAGGTTATACCTCTCCGCATCGGACAGATTTGAACAGGAATTTATATCACAGGGCGAGAAGGAGAGAAGGACCGTTGAAGAGACACTGGGACGGGCGTGGGACATCTTCTCCATGCTCCCTAAGGAAGACCTCAAGCTTATCCAGGAAGAATACATAAAGAAGTACCTCCCGAAGGCTCCGAAAGAGAGCATCGGAGAGAAAACCAGGTAGATAAGAGAGATGCCATGTCAACGAAGGTACAGGTAACACGGCCAACCAAGATCGAGCTTGCGCGCCTGAAACGTCGCCTGAAGCTCGCCACGAGGATCCAGAAGATCGTCAAGGACAGGCTCTCCATCCTGATCATGGAGTTCCTCGATACCGTCAAGGATTGCTCGTCCGTCAAAGAGCGGTTGCTCGCGGAGTTCAAGGAGGCCTACCGGGCGCTCTCCGTTACCACGGGATACCATGGGTACGCGTTCCTGGAAAAGGAGCTCCTCGCATCCCAGATGGCACTCACGATCGGCACCGCCACACGGAATGTCGCAGGGGTAAAGATACCCGTCTTTGAAACGGAAGATACACAGACGCCGGGCTCTTCCATAAGGAAGACTCCCGACACCTCCTCGTTGATAGACAACAGCACCACCCTCGCACAAAAATGCCTCAAGACCACCGTCGAACTTGCCGAGCTCCAGAACTCCCTGGAGCTTCTGGGGACGGAGATCAACAAGGTCAAGAGAATTAACAACGCGCTGGAATATATCGTTATGCCGGGACTCGAGGCCACGATAAAATACCTGACGATGAAGTTCGAGGAGCGGGACCGTGAAGAGACGGCCCGGCTCAAATACGTCAAGCTGCTGATCGAACAGAGAGAGGCCTATGCTTATTGATCCAGGCCCGGACGGAGTATTTGAGAGCTGTCTGACGGGTGATATGAAGACGCTCAATGCCCACCTCCCGCGCAGGCGAAAAACATTGAGCGAGCTGCAGGAGGAAGAACGCCCCCACGTTGAATGTGCTGATGGAAGCACACACTCTTTCAGGAAAAAAGAGCTTGAGTATCTGGCACAGATGGTAGACAATGAAGACAAAGAGGCACTGCTCCTGCCGATCATCATAGAGGTAGGTCATGGTGAGGGTCGTCTGACGGTACGGTCAAAAACGGGGATCGAAGCAGTGATATTTTCACGAATATTGGAGATGCCCATAGCCTGTAGGTCTGACATGATAACGATCTTTAAACCGCAGTTACAGGTGCTGAGAAGGGTGTTGAAGACAACCACACAGTATGTCTTCACCACGTGAGAAATAGGGCAACAGACTAACACGAAAAGGAGGCTCGCCATGAAAGTATTCGCGGACAGACTGATTAACGTTCTGGAAAACCACAGAAGAGAAATCGCGCAGCAGTGGTGCAAGGCCGTAAGGCAAAATCCCCGAACACCGGCATTGAATAATTTTTCGGAAGAAGAACTCCTCAAGAGGGCAGGCTTCTTTTACAAAAATCTGATCACGATGTATTTCAGCGAAAAACCCTACACCGAGGTGCGCAAGTACTTCACAGAGTTTGCCGAGATCGGCTACCAAAACAAGATACCGCTGCATGAACTTCTCTATGCCATGATCATGATGAGGAGACACATGTGGCTTTACGCCGATTTCCAGGCCCCCTTCCTCAGCGCCATGGATCACCGGCAGGCGGTCGAAACGATAAACAAGACCATCCGTATATTCGACCATGGTATCTACATAATTACACAGCGGTACGGTGAACTCGAGAAGGGGTAAGGAGAGAGTGCTATGCCGGCAGAAATACGTGACACGATAAGAGACATAGAAAAAGAGGCCGAAAAGCTGATAGAGAAGGCCCGGATAGAGGCACGGGGTATCCTGGAAGATGCCAACAAGAAGGCCCGGGAGATCCTGTCAGCGGAACTGCTCGTGGACAAATTCAAGACCGAGCGCGATAAGATTGTTTCCGGGGCCCAGGAAGAGGCGGGGAAGAGGATTGAAGAATCACGAAAGGCATCCGCTGGGATCCGATCATCCTCTGCCGGAAAGATAGATGCATTCTCGCAATCAATGGCGGATCAGGTGCGAGGAATCAGTTAATACCGGGTGTCCGGTAATCTTTCACGGAAGGATTACCGGACACCGAGCCCACCCGTAAAAACCATACCGGAGCGCTCTTCGGCCCCCATCACCTCGTATCTCGGCGATTTCTTGCCTTGAAAATCCTTTCATATAAGTATAATAGACGTACCCGAAGGACACGTTCGATCGTTCGTTAAAATCAGCAGACAGGAGAGGGAT
>JAUSPK010000074.1 GCA_030655735.1 Syntrophales bacterium
CTCCCTCGGTGCCACAAAGAGCGATATCCCCTTCACGCCCGCGGGCGCGCCCTTGATCTTTGCCAGGAGCAGGTGGACGATATTATCGACGCCGTCGTGGTCGGCCGCCGAGATAAAGATCTTCTGGCCCCGGAGCTTGTAGTACCCCTCGTTGGTGGGCTCGGCCGTGCAGGCGATATCGGCGAGCGAACTGCCCGCCTGGGGTTCCGTGAGAGCCATGGTCCCCTGCCATTCACCCGCCATCATCTTGGGGAGATACTTCTCCTTCATCTCTTCTGTCCCGAAGGTTTCAATCAGACCGGCTGCCCCGGTCGTCAGCCGGGCATACACACCGGCCGAGTAGTTGGCGGCGCCGAATATGAATTCGGCAAGGAGGGTGATCGAAAGGGGGAGCTGCTGCCCGCCGGCCTCATAGGGGAATTCGGCTCCGATCCATCCGCCGGCCCCGCACTCCCGCATGATTGTCCTGACGTGGGGGTGCACCTTGACCCGCCCGTCGACCAATTCTACCGGCAACCGGTCCATCTCCTCGAAGTAGGGTTTATAGAGATCCTCCGCCATCTTGAGCGCCGTGTCCAGGACCATGTCAAAGACTTCACCGCTGTGGTCGGCAAAGTAAGGGTACTGAGTCAACTGACTGACATCAAAGACTTCGTGGATCAAAAACTTCAGGTTCTTTTCACTTACAAATTTTTCAGCCATTTTCTTGTCTCCTTATGCTCAACTGATAATTCCTTGCCTATATTTTGCACCGGAACCCGTATCACAAATGATAAAAAGTTCAAAGGAGAAAACTGGCATTATCTGTTACATGGTGTTCCTTCGATTTTCCCGCAGACGCTCAGGGCTGCCGGTGGTTGCTATATCGAAAATGCGAGCCGTTTTTGACACGACCTTCCTTCTTGACTTTATCCGGCAAATGTTAATAATACAGAAACGTTGTATGGGGAAAGGGGAGGCAGCGCTGGCCTGTTGCTTCTCAGTGGCGGGGGCATGTCCTGTCAAGGGGGCGGGGCTGACGTATTCTCCAATGACATAACAGGGGTAGGTTCTTTGAATAAGGAGGATTCTTATGAGTGCAAAAGCGAATTCAAAGCTGTTTAACGGTCTTATGGTTATCGCCCTGGCACTGATCCTGGGGGGCGGTTTCCTGGCCTACATGATTCAGACCGGCGCCGGAGACATCGCGGTTAAGGATGTGCGATTTGTGGGACAGGACGGCAAAATTGTCAGCGCCCTGCTCTATATCCCCAAGGGGGTGGATAAGAAGAACCCCGCTCCGGGAATCCTGGCTAGTCATGGGTATATCAACTCGCGCGAAACGCAGGATGGCTTCGCCATTGAGTTTGCGCGTCGCGGCTATGTTGTCCTTGCCGTCGATCAGCCGGGTCACGGCTATTCCGATCCGCCGGCCTTCGCCAGTGGTTTCGGCGGAATGGACTCGCTGAAATATCTGCGATCCCTGGATATTGTCGATAAAAACAATATCGGCGTTGAGGGACATTCCATGGGAGGGTGGGCCTCTGTTATAGCTGCTGCCATGAATAAGGGGGGGTATCAGTCCCTGATCCTGGTGAGTTCCTCCACCGGGACCTATGGGGCGCCCAACGGGACCGCTACGTTCCCGCGCAACATGGCGCTCATATACAGCAAGTATGACGAGTTTTCCAATCTCATGTGGGGGAGCGAGATTCCGGCAGATATCGTGAAAACGGATAAACTGAAGAAGGCCTTCGGGACCACTGAAACAGTGGAAGTGGGCAAGCTCTACGGTTCCATCGAGGAGGGCACGGCCAGAAAACTCTACCAACCAAAGACGATTCATCCCCGAACTCATTTTTCTACCGAAGCCATCGGGAACGCCATTGAATGGATGCAGGCAACCCTGAAGGGTGGCAAGGACATACCCCCCTCCGACCAGACCTGGTACTGGAAAGAGATCGGCACCTTTATCGCCATGATCGGCATGATCCTTATGCTCTTCCCGCTGGGAAACTATCTCCTGGGGACCGACTTCTTTAAGGAGTTGAGTGAGGCTCCCGCCGAGCGAAAGGCGCTTTCCGGGTGGGGTTGGGGTCTCGGCGCGGTGATCACGATCCTGCTTCCGATTCCGCTCTATCTGTGGGCCTGGAGTTTTAACGGCAAGGGTATCGCGAAGGCTAGTTACATGTGGCCTCAGCAGATTACGACGACCATCATGTTCTGGGCCCTTGCCGTCGGTGTGATCTCCCTGATCCTGTTCTTGCTGTGGCATTTCCTTGGCAACAGGAAGACGGGAGCCACGCTGGCCAATTACGGCCTGACATGGAAGGATACGGGCGTAAAGTGGGGGAGGGTCGGCAAGTCCTTCCTGCTGGCCTTTGTTGTGATTTTCTTCGCCCATCTCACGCTTGTCTTCTCGGACTGGCTGTTTCTGACGGACTATCGTCTCTGGGTTTTTGGCATCAAGCCACTGGATGAGCCCCATTTCGCCATGTCGCTGGGCTATATTATCCCCTTTGCCCTGTATTTCCTGATCGCCGGCATAGTGCTTCACGGTGAGATGCGTCTCGGCCGGAAGGACGGCAGCGATCTAGCGGGCTGGAAAGAGATGCTGCTGAACGTGGTCCTCATGATCGGCGGATATGTTCTGTTCCTCATCTACCAGTATGCTCCACTCTTTGCAGGTGGAACGCTGGCGATTCCCGACGGGCACCTCCCGGGGATCGTGTTGTTCCAGTTTCTCCCGATCTTTACGATTGTGGCACTGGTTTCGACCTACTTTTTCCGAAAGACAGGCCACATATACGTCGGATCATTTATCAATGCGATGCTGGTGACCTGGATCGTGGTGGCGGGGCAGGCGACCCATTTTGCGTTCTAAGATAAAATGATCATGCCCGCGACAGGAGGGCTGACGGACCGCTCAACGGCGTTGAGACCGTTATCAATGTGTGGGAGCGAATCTTCGGGGCACGGACGCCCCGGAGATTCGTACTTTTTGTGCCCCATGCGTAGACTTAGGGGGCATCGATTCATATTGCAGAAACGATGCCCCCTAAGTTTGATGACCTTAATGGTAAGGCTGGTATCCTATTTACCCAGGAACAGGTTCCTGGGGTTATCCACCATCATTGTTTTGATCTGTTCGTCCGTCACGCCCAGTTTCTTGAGAGCGGGGAGGACATTCTCGGAGATGTGGTCGATCCGCCAGTTGGCCAGAATCTTGAGGAGGGGCTTCGGGGGATCGTATGGCCGTCCCAGCCAGACGTTGACCGTATCGTGAGAGAGCATGATCTGATTCGCATACCCTTCCTTACAGAGCTGGGCAACGATCTTCACAAGGACGGGGGTCGGCGTCATGATTTCGAGGCCGAAGCGGTCGAAGGCAACGTACACGCCCTTTGCGAGGATCGCCTTGTGATATTCGATATCCTTGGAGTTGGATACGTGGCCGATCATGACCTTTTTCGGATCGGCGCCCTCTTTGAGAAACAGATCGGCCTGTTCAATCCCGCCGACGGGGCCTGACGTGTGGGTTATGATGGGGAGCCCCGTGGCCTTCTGGGCGATAACCGCGGCCTTCAGGACCGACGTCTCATAGCGGGAAATGGGGCCGCCGCCGCTCGTCCCGACCTTGATCACCCCGGCCTTGACACCGGACGTGCCGATTCCGTCGGTAATCTCCTTGATAAAGACTTCGGAAATCATCTTGGCGATGTCTGTGCCATACCAGTCCTGCCGTGTCTTGAAATAAGCCGGCGATCCTTCCTGCTCGGTATACATCCCGGTGGAACAGATGATGTTGATGCCGGTCTTCTTGGCGAGGGCCTTGTACAGTTTGGGATCACGTCCGCCCACGTCATTGGTCGTGGCATCGACGATGGTTGCGATTCCGTATTTCTGCGCTTTTTTGATGATTTCGAGGTTGGTTTTCAGTGTCGCGTCGTAATCATAGGGCGCGATGGTCGAGTCCGCGAACCAGCCGGGATACGCGAAGGCAAAATGTTCATGCATAAGCGTTGTCCCCAGCGTTTCCGCTTTCACGGGACCCAGCACGGTATTAACCATGCCCGGTTCCACCGCCGGTGCCGAAACCACAAAAGACAATAGAATCAGTACGGCTAAAAAGGAAACTTTGATCAAACTCTTTCTACACATGTTTTCTCTCCTTTTTTAAAAATGGTTATCAACTGCCTTATTTTACAACCTTGAGTCAGTAAAACCTGACTACCCCCATGGTGCAGTCTATTACATGCCTGAAGAATATGTCTCCATGGCATGGAGACTTGGATTCAGAGAAAATGACCATTCGGGTCAAGCCGTGAGAGGGATGAGAGAAAACGAGCCGTATATATAAATCAGGTTGCCTGACCATTGGTGCTCGATTTGTAGGGTGAAGCCCCTTGGCTTCTTGCTTATGGTTGTTTGTCTTGACAACAGACGTACCCATCTTCATATCGAAAAAAATGACAGAAGTACAAGAGAAAAGTAACGGCTGCATATAAAATCCTCACCGATACTTATCGTCTCATGCCGCCCTCCCCGGAAAAGCGCGTGCCCCAGGGAGCGAACAAGCCCCGACTGTGCCTGCAAATCCAGGGCAAATTTTCAACCCTATACATTTCTTGACAAAAAATCGTGAAGGTGTATGGTTTTACTGCTTTCCGTGGGGGGTGCTTCTTATCTAAGACGAATAACAATAGATAAAAAAATAGTCACTGTCAGTATTTGATCCATCCTGAAGGGAGGGAATCCTTATGGGTACATTCAAGGAATACGACAGGTATGATGGACTCGGAATGGCTGAGCTTGTCAGAAAGAAGGACGTTTCTCCCGCGGATCTATACGAAGAGGCCATAGGCCGGATAGAAAAGCTCAACCCTGCCCTTAACGCGGTAATAGCACCCTTATTCGATCTGGCAAAAAAAGACATTGAAAAAGGTCTCCCCGAGGGTCCCTTTACAGGGGTTCCCTTTCTGCTGAAAGACCTGCTTGCGGCCTATGCCGGCGTACCCCTGACCGGTGGAAGCAGGGCATATAAAAACTATATTCCGGATGAGGATTCTGAACTGGTAAAGAGGTTTAAGAAGGCGGGCCTCGTGATCATGGGTAAGACCAATTGTCCGGAATTCGGTCTTCTGGGTGTCACGGAACCCGAGCTTCACGGACCGACGCGCAATCCCTGGAATACCGATCATACGCCGGGCGGTTCAAGCGGAGGTTCCGCGGCCGCCGTCGCGAGCGGGATGGTGCCGATTGCCTCGGGGGGAGACGGCGGCGGTTCTATTCGTATCCCCTCGTCATGTTGCGCTCTTTTTGGTCTCAAACCGACACGGGGCCGTAATCCTACCGGCCCGGGATATGGGGCAATCTGGCAGGGCGCCGCAGTTGAACATATAGTCAGCCGTTCTGTCAGGGACAGCGCGGCCATGCTCGACGCAACCCGCGGGACAGATGTCGGCGCTCCATATATCATTACACTGCCGGAGCGACCCTATATGGAAGAGATACAAAGAGACCCCGGTTCTCTGAGAATAGCCTTCAATACCCTCTCTCCACTTGATACAGAGGTCCATCCCGAGTGCGCAAAGGCTGTGGAACAAACAGCTCAGCTCCTTGAAGGACTGGGGCACAAGGTTGAGGAGAATCGCCCGGACCTTGATGGGAAGGCACTGGCAAACAGTTTCCTCGCCATGTATATGGCGGAGATCGCGGCCGATATAGAGGAGCTGGAACCCATATTAGGCAGAAAAGCGAGAAGGGATGATGTGGAGGCGTTGACATGGACCCTCGGACTGCTTGGCCGCACCTTTTCCGCGGGCTATTTTGTAAAACAGATGCGCGAATGGGGTATGGCCTCCAGGGCGATGGGGCGCTTTCATGAAAAATATGACCTCTATCTCACGCCGACCGTGGCGTATCCACCCGTCAGGATAGGGGAACTGCAGCCAAAGCCCGCCGAACGCGCCCTCTTGACAGTAGTTAACTCAATGGGATTGGGAAAATTGTTAAAACTATCAGGCATCACAGACAAGCTCGCGGTAGAAAGCCTGGCGAAGACCCCCTTCACACAACTGGCAAACTTCACGGGCCAGCCCGCGATGTCCGTCCCTCTTCACTGGACAGAAGAAGGCCTGCCCTGTGGGGTCCACTTTATGGGGAGGTTCGGAGACGAAGCGACGCTGTTCCGACTGGCGGCCCAACTGGAGCAGGCACAGCCCTGGTTCGACAAGAGACCTTCAATGGTTGAATAGGAGACGGAAAGGGTCATGTGGCCCCATGGCCTCCTTGTTGAAGTTCCCATTATGGGAACTTTTTGCTTGACAAACTTTTGGGAACAGGTTATGTAATGCATGTAATTAAGCGAAAAACCTTGATCGAATTTTACTCGCAGCCTGGGCACCAGGATGCCAAGGGCTTTTTAGAAGCATGGAATAACGAAGCGAAACATGCACAATGGATATCACCGGCAGAGGTAAAAGATCGATATCCATCTGCTAGCATCCTCAAGGGCAACCGAGTTGTCTTTAATGTTGGAGGTAATAAGTACCGACTGGTTGTAAAAATCAACTATGGTTCGAAAACCGTGTTTGTGCGTTTTATTGGAACGCATGCAGAGTATGATAAGATTGATGCGGAGGTAATCTAAATGATTAACCGCCTGATAAAAACTGAAGAAGATTACAACAAAGCGCTCTCCAGCATTGAAGAGCTTATGGATGCCGAAGCTAACACACCAGCAATGGATGAGTTGGAATTACTGACGGCGCTTGTTGAAATGTATGAAGAACGTCATTTCCCTATAAACTGGCCTGATCCCATTGATGCGATCAAGTTCCGGATGGAACAGATCGGATTGGGTCAGAAAGACATGGTTCCCTTTATCGGGAATAAAAGTAAGGTTTCTGAGGTCCTGAATGGGAAACGCTCACTCACCTTGGCAATGATGCGGGCAATTCATAGGGATCTCGGCATACCCGCAGAGGTATTGCTAAAGGAGCCCGGAGGACAATTTCCGGCAACATTACCGGAGGTGGAATGGGCTCGCTTTCCGGTGCAGGAAATGGCAAAACGGGGGTGGATTACCCCAGTTAACGGAATATGCGAAAGGGCCGAAGAGGTTATGGGCTCATTTATAGAATCGGCGGGAGGCTTTGATGCTGTGCCAGCACCGTTTTTGCGCCAGGGAATTGCAGGCCGACTCAATGACAAGGCAGACAGGTATGCCGTTTGGGCTTGGTGCATGCGGATTGCAGCGCTGGCTTTGAAAAGGCCATTGGATATCTCCTTTAAAAAAGGAAAAATAACCCTATCTGATTTGAAGAACATCGCCAAGCTAAGTGACTTTAAGAACGGCCCTCTCTTGGCTCGTGAATATTTAGCCAAACAGGGGATTCATTTAATCATTGTCCCCCATTTCAAGAAGACCTACCTGGATGGGTGCGCCATGTTGTTCCCGAATGACAATGCTACTATAGCACTGACCCTTCGCCATGATCGTCTCGATAATTTCTGGTTTACCCTGCTCCACGAATTGGCTCACTTGATGTTACACCTTTCTAAGGGATGTCGGCTCATTGTCGACGATCTGGATCTGCGAGGCCACAATAAAAACAACGAGGATCACATCGAAAATGAGGCGGATGACGTAGCGTCCAAGGCTCTAATCCCCAAACAATATTGGCCGCTCTTGGATGCTGAAAAGGTGCCCAAGACCACCGACCTTCTCTCTTTGGCTGTCAAACTCAAGATTCACCCGGCTCCAATTGCAGGACGGGTAAGGTTCAAACAAAATAATTACCGGATTTTTTCGAAACTGCTTGGGCGAGGCCAAGTCCGAAAACTTTTCCCGGAATACGCTAATGAAGCAGTATTTTAATCGTTAGATATGTAGGAAAAAATCAGACACGAGATTATTTCTTCTAAGAAGCATCTGTTTAAAAATGAGTAATGGCAATTCTAGCAAAAAGGGTTATGTATCTTCCGATCCATAACCCTTTTTCTCTTTTTTGATTGCTGCCTAAACCTATTTCTCGCCCAGGGGCATGACTACTCTTCCGTAGTTCTCGTTGATGACCTGTGCCATGGCGCAGTAGATGGCCGAGGCGCCGCAGAAGATGCCTTCATAGCCGGTCAGCATCGCCCAGGTTCCGGTCCAGCCGAACGCGTCGCGCGCGGCGAGCATGAAGAAGAGGATGGTCAACGTCAGAAAGACTACCTGCAGACCCCGGTTCGATTTCCAGGTCCCGATCCACATGAAGAAGGTGAACACGCCCCACAGGAAGAGGTACCAGGCCACGAAACCGATTTCGTTCGCGGGCATACCGAACTTCGCGTTGAAGTAGATGAGGAATACGAGTGTCAGCCAGAAGAGCCCGTAGGATGTGAACGCGGTGGTGCCGAAGGTGTTGCCCTTCTTGAATTCCATACATCCCGCGATGATCTGAGCGATTCCGCCGTAGAAGATTCCCATTGCCATAATGACGGCGCTGATCTCAAACAGGCCGGCATTGTGAAGGTTCAAAAGAATCGTGGTCATTCCAAAACCCATGAGACCGAGTGGTGCAGGATTAGCAAGATTATCAGACATAAAAACCCTCCTCATTATAAATTTTGGCCCACCATAGTAAACTTTGGTTTGTTAGTCAAACAGGGAATCGAGAAAGGGCGCTTTTTTTGCTCGATGGCTACAGCTTTTTTGGAGGTTTTGACATCAGCGTAACGGCGGCGCCCAGGAGGCATGCCACCCCCGCGATGATGAACGGGGTTACCCATACCGAAGGATCTCCGCCGCCTTTGGCCGCGTCCTTGAAATATCCGGCAATCTGAGGTCCGATGACGCCGGCGATCCCGTACGATACGAAGATGAATCCGTAGTTCAGCCCCACGTTCTTGTTGCCGAAATAGTCGGCCGTAACGGCGGGGAAGAGGGCGAAGTTGCCCCCGAAGTTAAAGCCGATGATACAGGCGCCGACGATCAGGGTAATAACGGTCCCCCCCATCTTGTAAAAGAGGAGCATGATGATCCCCTGGAAGAGGCACATCAGGAAGATGGACATCTTCCGTCCGATCTTGTCGGAGACCGTTCCCCAGATGATACGGCCGAGGCCGTTGAATATCGCGTACAGGGCCATGGCGGTACCGGCGGCGGCAGAGGCTCCGGCCGCGGTCATCCCGGCGGCCTTCAGGGCATCGATGCCGAACAGCTTGATGCAGTAGATAACCATCAGGCCGGCGATGGCCGAGAACAGAAACGTCACCCATGTCATATAGAACTGGGGGGTCTCCATCATTTCGCCCGACGTGAATTCGGTCATGCCCAGGGCCGCGCCACCCGGATTTTCAGATGATGCCGGCGCCGGAGGGGTCCATCCCTCCGGGACATATCCCTCCGGGGGATCGATCATGACGATGCTCCCCACAAGGACGGCAATAAGAAAAATAACGCCGTACAACAAAAATACGCTCTGGACCCCTCCGAGACCGAAGAAGTTGAGGCTCTCTATCAGGCCGAACCAGGAACCGGCCGATTTGACCCATATCGTCGCGCCGAAGCCGAACCCGGCAACGGCCAGCCCGGTCACCATCCCCTTTTTATCCGGGAACCACTTGACGCCGACGGCGATGGGGACGACATACGCCAGTCCGATACCGGCGCCGCCGATGATCCCTATAAACACCAACTGCGTAAGGAATGAAGACCCGAACAGTCCGCCCAGGATGTACCCGGCTCCCAGGACAACCCCGCCGATGGATGCCAGCTTTCTCGGACCCGTCACCGCGAGCATTCGTCCCGAGAGGATCATGACAACCGAGAAAACCAGAAGACCGATTGAAAAGACCCATGCCGCCTGAGTCGCACTGAAACCATACGTCCCCCCCTGTTCTACGGACAGGGTCAGCTTGGGTGTAAAGACCGACCACGCGTAGATAGCGCCGAGACACAACTGGATTAATATGGCGCCGATAACAACATACCACCGATTCATTGTCTTGCCGTCTGCCATGTGCGCATGCTCCTTTTTTTGGTTTTGGAAGGATCAACCCCCGGAATAAGTGCTCTAATTTTCAAGAAAATTACTCTGCGAATTACCCAAAATAAAACCAAAGATCAAGAACAAAATGGAGGGCCAGGTATCCGTTTCAGCAACAAGCCGATATTCCAGAGTTTTTACGGGCGGAACAGATTGTTGGTGTAGGGGGTGACCCCTGAATTGCAGGAGGTGCGAGGCTTTCAGGGCGGTGAAGGGGTGTGAGGAACTATGTTCAGGAGGGGCCTCCTGATTACAGGGTGGCCTACTTTTTGAGGGCCTTTGCCTCCTTCTTTTTTTGTTTTACCAGGGTCTTTACCAGCTTCTTGTCCTGCTTTGCCTTCTCTTCCGCGGATATGGCGGAAGGCGGCGGCCCGTGCATATCAGGGGTGCCTTCAATGCGTCTCCCGCCGGCGATGGGCGCCGATGCTTCGATTTTTGGGGATGAGCCCTTCTTCTTCAGCCGGGCCTTCTCCATCAGGTGCTTGGCGAGACTTTTGCCGAACTGTCCGATGAACCCCGCCAGCAGGACGATCAATACCCATTTGGCGATTCGGAGATAATCAAAGTCCGTCATGTGCGCCCCTCCTGTGGTGTGCTCAAAAACAGGTCTATGATCAGCTGCGCGATTGCTTTTGCGTCATTTATATCGAGACGGGGAACATCGATCTCCATCGGAACATCGCTGGCGACGGCAATCAGGTTGTCGTCTTTTGAACAGAGCATGTCCCGCTTCAGGGCGGCGCGGAAGACCTCTATCTTCGGGTATGCGTTCCCCTTGAATCCCTCCGAAAGGACAATGTCGACGCCATGTATGTACCGGTCTCTCAACTCTGCGATACCGAGGTCTCTTTCGGAATTCTCAACAACGGCAATCTGTTCGGGAGATACCATGACCGTCATTCGCGCCCCCGCCTTCCTGTGACGCCAGCTGTCCTTCCCCTCACGGTCGATATCGAATCCGCGGCGACTGTGTTTGATGGTGGCAACGCGCCAGCCCGCCCGTATCAGCTCCGGTATGACCTTCTCGATCAGGGTGGTTTTGCCGGAGCCCGATTTTCCAACGACAGATACGACAGGGATCGTATTTTCTGATGTTTTATGCGTCGTCATTGCGTCTGATTGTCCTGTCTATAAACCGGAGATGGGGACGCATGTGTGGTGTGCCGCCGCCCTCCGAAATAATCTGCATGACCTTGCGAGGGTCTTGTATTGCGGAGCCGCCGAGGTGGGTGACCGGTGTCTGGTAAAACGCCTCTTCGCACAGGGGTGTAGAGGGTCCCAGTATGGTGACATGCCGCGGGGCGCCGAGCCCGTTGAGTATCTCCTCGATGGTGTCATTCAGGATCGAGGTGGCGGTAATGATCGCCACGCTGCATTCCTGAAGAATTCTGTCTCCATCTTTCCGGTTGGGGGTCTGATCCATGCGGTGTGGATCTCTTTCTATGATTTGTAGAGTTGCGCCGGTCTTTTTTATTCGTTCCACAAGGGGGCCAAAATACCCCACCATGGCCACCTGGTCCCCGGATGACAGTCCCATAAGGGCTATGGAATCCTGTTCCCTCTCCCCGTCGTCGGGACACAGCAGCGCGTTTGCCGTGGCCAGACCCAGCGACTTTTCCAGGGGATTTTTGCCCATGACGAGAAGGTCCAGGAGTTCCGAAGCGCCGGAGCCTGCCAATGTTCCAGCCTTGCCGATTGTTGAGCAACCAGGAGCCAGTTCATTCCTCAGAACGGCGGCCAGCCCCA
>JAUSPK010000080.1 GCA_030655735.1 Syntrophales bacterium
ACAGTGCGGCGTTCGAGGCCGGTGTGCTGAGCGGTGATGTCATCACTGCCATAAATGACAAGGAGATCTCCCGCTGGTCGGAATTGGCCGATGCCGTGAACGAGAGCAACGGTGAACAGCTCAAGATCCGTATAGACCGGGGCAGTAGGGTTTTCGATATATATATGACCCCTCAGCCGATAAAATCTAAAAATGTCTTCGGCGAAGAGATTGATACCTATCGGATTGGGGTCGGTATCTCCGATGAAACGGTTCTGGAACGAAAGGGTCCGGTCGGCGCGCTTGCTACCGGGGCTCAGCAGACATGGGGGTGGACGAAGCTTACCTGCCTCGGTATGGTCAAAATACTACAGGGCGTTGTTTCTCCTAAGGAGCTGGGTGGGCCCATACTGATCGCGCAGATGGCCGGTTCACAGGCCCGCAAGGGTCTGATGCCCTTTATATTCCTGATGGCGGTATTGAGCGTAAACCTGGGGGTTTTGAATCTCCTCCCCGTGCCTGTTCTCGACGGAGGACATATCGCCTTCTTCCTGATAGAAGCCGCTACAGGGAGAACCGTCAGCATGAAGTGGAGGGAGATAGCGCAGCAGGTGGGATTCTTTCTCCTGATACTCCTGATGATATTCGTATTCTATAACGACATAGCGAGGATACTGGGGTATTAACTATGATCACGCTCGCTGTGGATACCTCTGTTACAACGACTAGTGTCGCGCTCCTTGAGGAGGACGACACCCTGGCCGAGCTTTTTATCCATACCGGCCGGAACCATGCGGAGGTGCTCCTGCCGGCAATCGAAAGGCTGCTCGGCTCCGTAGGGGTCGAGAAGGGGCAGATAGATCTGTTTGCCGTTACCGTCGGTCCCGGATCCTTTACGGGGCTCCGAGTGGGAACAAGTACCGTTAAAGGCCTGGCATTCGTTCTGCAAAAACCGGTTGTCGGCGTCTGTACCCTGGATGCCCTTGCCCTGAACGTTCCCCATCCCGATGCCCCGGTTACCATCTGTCCCATGGTGGACGCCGGGAGGGGAGAGGTGTACACGGCCCTCTATCTTCCCTCAGGCCCGGATGCCTACGAAAAGACGCTCCAGGAATGTGTCGTACGCCCGGGAGAATTTCTGGGCTCAATAAACGGAGAGGTTGTATTCCTGGGTGGCGGAGCGGAGAAGCACCGAAAGCTTATCAATAATGTCCTGCCGGATCGATCGTCCTTTGCCCCGTCACGCTTTAACCACGTAAGGGCGTGTGCAGTTGGAATCGTGGGGCGGAAGAGGTTTCGTAATGGTGATATCTCTGATATAATAACCCTCACCCCTGATTATCTACGGACTTCATACGCAACGGAGGTTGATTGATACCCCTCATCGTGCATGGATATGTTGGTTGACATGGGGCCTTTTATCTACTATAGACCGCAAGTCGGGTGATGTGAGGATCTGGCCGGTGTTTGCCCACTACTTCGGTGGATGCCGAGCGGAAAAAGGATCGGGCGCGGGTGGTATCTATGGATAATAAGAATTTTCCGATTGCCCTTGACGGGCTTGTCTTCATAGTACCCCTTACTATCCTGCTGTTGATCTCCCTATACTCCGAAGTGACTTGGTTGAGTGCACTTTTCCTTGCCGCCACCCTTTTTGGCCTGTGGTTTTTCCGCAATCCGGACCGGGCGACCCCTGAAGATGAAAAGGCGATCATATCACCTGCAGACGGCAGGGTCATAAAGATAGAGGAAGTGGATGAGGAAGAGATGCTGAAGGGGAGGGCCAGGAAGGTGAGCATCTTCATGAGTGTCTTTAATGTCCACGTAAACCGAGCGCCCTGTGCCGGCGTGGTAAAGGAGATTGCATACCGGAAGGGCAGGTTCTTTTCCGCCAATCTCGACAAGGCGTCGGCCCTCAACGAGAGGAATTCGGTCCTGATCGAAACGGCGGATGGAAATCGAATACTTACCATACAGATAGCAGGGCTGATTGCACGAAGAATAGTCTGCTGGGTTAAAGAAGGGATGGGGCTTGAGAAGGGGGAGCGTTTCGGACTTATTAAATTCGGTTCGCGCCTGGAAGTTTTTATGCCTCTTGACGCCACAATCCCCGTGAAGGTCGGGGACAAGGTGCGTGCCGGAGAAACCAGAATAGGGTATCTGATATGAAAAACAATCCCAGGATAAAGAGCGACAGCATGAAGAAGGGTATTTATATTCTCCCGAATCTTTTCACGACGGCGAGCCTCTTTTTCGGTTTTTATTCGATTATAGCCTCGATAGGGGGAGATTTTCCACGGGCGGCCGTTGCCATCGTACTGTCTTGCATCCTCGATGGCCTCGATGGAAAGATTGCCCGGGTTACCAATACAACCAGCAGGTTCGGCGCTGAATACGATTCTCTCTCCGATCTTATAGCGTTTGGTCTAGCACCCGCTATCCTTGCGTATTCATGGGCGCTCGTGTCTTTCGGGAGATATGGGTGGCTTTCCGCGTTTCTCTTTGTGGTATGTGGGGCCCTGAGGCTTGCGCGGTTCAATGTACAGCTTGATATTATAGACAGCAGGGTATTCAACGGCCTGGCTATCCCGGCAGCGGCAGTTGTCATCGCGACAACGGTCCTGTTCTTCGATTATATGGGCGGACAGGGTCAGTTCCATCACGTCTCTATCCTGGCGGGTACGGTTGCCCTCTCTCTGCTGATGGTCAGTAATATAAAGTACTATAGTTTCAAGGACCTGAATTTCTTTTCGAGAAAGCCCTTCATGACCTTTGTCATGATCGTCTGTATGTTGATTGTCATTGTGCTTGAGCCGCAGATTATGCTCTTTGTTATGGCCCTGGGCTACGCTATTTCCGGTCCTGTGTGGATACTGTTCAGGATGGCAAAGGGACGGCAGCCGGGCGAGGCGGAGGACTATCACCATAGAAGATAGTAAGCTACGATTTATGGAGGAGACGTTGCGAGCTTCACAATTGAGCCACAGGAAGGTGTGTGGCTCTCTCTGTAATAGAACGAAAAAGCCGTTTTTTTGCCAAAAATATCCAAGAAGGTGTCCGTATGAGAAAGTATAATGTTGCCGTTGTAGGGGCCACAGGAGTTGTCGGGACAGAGATGATCCGTACGCTGGAAGAGAGAAATTTTCCGGTAGGGGAGATTACCCTCCTTGCCTCGGAACGATCCCTGGGCAGAGAGCTGACCTTTCGCGGGAAGGAATATCCCGTCAAGGTCCTGAACGATGATTCATTCAAGGGGATAGAGATAGGGCTGTTCTCCCCGGGGGGAAGCGTCAGCGAGCGGTTTGCACCCGTAGCGGCACGGGAGGGCTGCGTGGTTATAGACAACACCAATGCCTTCAGGATGGAGCCGGATATCCCCCTGGTTGTCCCCGAGGTAAATCCCGAAGAGATAGGCAATTACCGTAACAGGGGGATTATAGCAAATCCAAATTGCTCGACGATACAGATGGTTGTGGCGCTGAAACCTATCCATGATGCGGTCGGCATCAAGCGTATCGTCGTGTCTACGTACCAGGCGGTATCGGGCACCGGCAAGGATGCCATTGAAGAGCTGGTGGCACAGACACGGGCGCTCCTGGCCATGGAAGATCCCAAAATAAACGTGTATCCGCACCGGATAGCGTTCAACTGTCTCC
Source organism: Syntrophales bacterium (assembly GCA_030655735.1). GTDB lineage: Bacteria > Desulfobacterota > Syntrophia > Syntrophales > UBA2210 > UBA6078. The sequence goes on from JAUSPK010000080.1 coordinate 3,636, forward strand.
CCCACATAGATGTGTTCATGGAGAACGGGTATACCAAGGAAGAGATGAAGATGGTCAATGAGACCAGGAAGATCCTGAAGGCCCCTTCCATGGCTGTCACCGCCACGACGGTGAGGGTTCCGGTCTTCTACGGCCACTCGGAGTCCGTGAATATCGAGACCGAGAAAAAGATCACCCCGGACGAGGTGCGCAAACTCCTTGCAACCGCCCCCGGGGTTACCGTGGTCGATGATCCTTCGGCGCTACGCTATCCCCTTGCCAGTGATGCGGCCGGGAAGGACGACACCTTTGTCGGGAGGATCAGGGAGGATGAATCTATACCGAACGGCATAAATATGTGGGTTGTCGCCGATAATATACGAAAGGGCGCGGCCCTGAATGCTGTACAGATAGCGGAGATACTGATCGATAAGTATCTGGATTGATCCATGAGGGTAACGGGAGGATGCGCGCGGGGCAGAAAGATCTATACGCCGAAGAGCGATAAGATCAGGATGACCGCTGACAGGATCAGGGAGGCACTCTTTGCTATTCTCCCCTCCGTGGAAGGGACGCTGTTCCTGGATATTTATGCCGGTACGGGAAGCGTTGGTATTGAGGCACTGAGCAGGGGAAGTGCCGGAGCCGTTTTTATTGAAAGAGAGTCGCTCCACGCAGGGGTGCTTCAGAAGAACCTCAAACTCCTAGGATTTGAGGGGTCGTGCGAAGTGCTTATCACTTCCGCAGAGAGCGGGATTCGCCTTCTTTCGGGGCGTAAACAAAAATTTAATGTCGTATTCGCTGATCCTCCCTATGACAGGGGGCTGGCAAGTGAGCTTCTCGGTCTGCCCGGGGTAAGTGATCTGTTTGCGAAGGGAGGCATACTGGTTGTGGAGCATTCCTTCAGAGAAGACATAGCGGTTAGTGATATGTTTGTTCCGGTGGATCAGAGACGGTATGGTGATACGGTACTATCCTTTTTAAAATCGAACAGATGAGGGAGGACAGAAGATGGGGAATGTGGCGGTGTATCCCGGTTCATTTGACCCCGTAACAAATGGTCACATGGATATCATTGAGAGGGGATTGGGCGTATTTGACAAGATCATTGTAACGATCGGCCTCAATCCCAACAAGAAGACGCTCTTTTCCGTGGAGGAGAGGATCTCGATGATCAGGGAGTCCGTTGGGGATAATCCCCGGGTTGAGGTTAATTCCTTTTCCGGCCTCCTTGTGGATTATGTGGAGAAATCGGAGGCGCACTGTATCTTAAGGGGCCTCCGGGCCATGTCTGATTTTGAGTATGAATTTCAGCTGGCCCTCATCAACAGGAGGCTGAATAGAAAGATAGAGACCGTGTTCCTGATGACCGGAGCCAGCTGGTTCTACTGCAATTCCGGCATCGTAAAGGAGGCTGCCGGGTTGGGCGGATCGGTAAAGGGAATGGTCCCCGATATTGTTTTGAAAAAACTGAAAGAAAAATTTCCTGACATGAACGGGAAGACTCCAGAAATATAATAGAGATATCAGTGGAGTAGGGAACGTACTATGAAATTTGCACAAAGGGTAGGGAGGATACAACCCTCGCCGACACTCGCCATCACTGCAAAGGCCGCTGCCCTCCGAGCGGAGGGGAGGGATATCATCAGTTTCGGTGCGGGAGAGCCTGATTTCGACACGCCTGCGAATATCAGGGAAGCCGCTATAAGATCAATACAGGATGGATTTACCCGGTATACCCCGGTGGGGGGTATACCGGAACTCAAAGACGCCATTATCGAAAAGCTTCGGCGCGACAACGGGCTTGTCTATACCAGGGCGGAGATCGTGGTGTCCTGCGGCGCGAAGCATGTCCTCTACAATCTCGCGCAGGCCTTGTTCGAGGAGGATGACGAGGTTGTCATCCCGTCCCCCTACTGGGTCTCCTATCCGGATATAGTCCTGCTTGCGGGGGCGACGCCCGTAATTCTCGAGACGAGGGAGGCGGACGGCTTCAAGGTAACCCCTGACCGGCTCGAGGAGACGATTACTTCGCGAACAAAGGCCCTTGTCCTCAACAGTCCCTCAAATCCGACCGGAGCAACCTATACGTTTGATGAGCTGAAGGCGCTTGCGGAGGTCATAGTCAGGAAGGACATACTCGTGATCTCGGATGAGATCTACGAAAAGATCATATATGACGGATTCCGGTTTTCCGGCATCGCCATGGTTGATGAAGAGGTAAGGGACCGTTCGGTTGTCGTCAACGGTGTTTCTAAGGCGTATGCCATGACGGGGTGGAGGATCGGATACGCCGCCGGTCCTGAAGATATCGTCTCGGCGATGACGAAGATTCAGAGCCAGAATACATCAAATCCGACATCGATCTCCCAGAAGGCAGCGGTTGAGGCGCTGAACGGAGATCAAAGCGCCGTCGGCGAGATGGTTGAGGCGTTCGCCCAGAGGCGTGACTATATCGTCGCCCGCCTGGGCGGTATAACGGGTATAAGCTGTTTCAATCCTGAGGGTGCCTTTTATGTCTTTCCCGATGTCTCTGCATTGTACGGAAAGAGCTACGAGGGCTCCGTGATAACCGGTTCGGCATCTTTCGCGGAATATCTGCTTGATGTCGCGAACGTTGCGGTCGTTCCCGGCGTTGCGTTCGGTAGTGATGCTTACATACGCCTCTCATACGCTACGTCGATGGA
>JAUSPK010000117.1 GCA_030655735.1 Syntrophales bacterium
AGCGGGGGGAGATCATCGCGGCCATTGAAACCATGCAGGACGTAACGCAGCAAAGAGAGATGGACGTCAGACTGGAGGAATATGCCGAAACACTCCAGAACGAGTTGACCGAGAACATCAACCTCCGCGGGAAAATCGAGGAATTATACAACTATCTTCAGTCCATCATCGACAGCCTGCCGGACAAGATATTCGATCTCAGCACGAACGGGATCATCAATTATGTGAACCGGGACGTGAAGAAAGATGGAGGTATCATCTCTGCTAAATTCGGGGGAAAACACTTCTCGGATTTTGTTGACGAGGAAAACAGGCAGTTTGTCCTGGACATATGGGAGTACGCGAAAAAGGGAATATTCAGCCCCTACGAAATGACGGTAACCGCAAAGGACAACTCGAGGAGAAACCTGCTGATAACGCCCCGGCCGGTGAAGGGAACCGATCGGTACATCCTCGTTCAGAGGGACATCACCCAGTTCAAGGCCCTGGAGAAAAAATTCTACGAGAGCCAGAAGCTTGCCGCCATCGGCCAGCTGTCGGCCGGCATAGCGCACGAGGTCAGAAATCCCCTCTCCTCGATAAAAATGAGCCTTCAGATCCTCGAAAAACGGATGCGGCCGGAGGGAAACGACTCGAAACGATTCAAAATCGCCCAAAGAGAAGTCGAACACCTTGAAAAGCTCGTCAATGATATACTCATTTACGCGAAGCCCTCCGATCCCGTAAAGCAATCCTCGAGCGTAAAAAAGATTATCGACCACGCCCTCGCGATGGCCGAAAAATCTGTGGCGGATAAACACATCAAGGTAGAAAAAGCCTTCGCGAAAGGCCTGCCTCTTCTGGATGTCGATCCGGCGATGGTGGAACAGGCCTTTCTTAATATCTACCATAACGCCATCGACGCGATGGAAGACGGCGGGAAGCTTTCAATATCCACCAGACAGAAGGACGGCAGGGTCTGTGTCGAAATCGAAGATGAGGGGTCCGGAATTTCCAAGGAAGACATGCCCTATATCTTCAACCCGTTTTTTACCAAAAAGAGCTACGGCACCGGGCTTGGGCTCGCGCAGATCAAGAAGATCATAGACCTGCACCAAGGCACGATAGAGATCTTGAGCCAAGAGGGAAAGGGAACCGGCGTTGTCGTAACCTTTCCGGCACAGGCAGAGAAGAAAGGCCTCGAAGCGGCAACGTAATCTCAGGATTCCCCGATGATCCTTTGATGGTATCTATCGGGAAAGTGATCTGAACTTACAACAGAGGGGGATACACATACTATGTCGAAGATTCTTGTCATTGATGACGACAAATCCATCTGCGAAAGCCTGGAGCTCTACCTGACCGAAGAGGGTTATAACGTGAGCACCGCCTCCACCGGAACGGAAGGTCTGAACAACTTTGTAAGGATACTGCCGGATGTGGTGATCCTCGACATACGCCTCCCCGATATAGACGGATTCACCGTCCTCGAGGACCTGCGGGAAGAAGACGAGAAGGTAAAGGTCATCATGATTACCGCCCACCACGACATGGAAACAACCATCAATGCCATGAAGGGGGGTGCCTTTGACTACATCCACAAGCCCATCAACGTCGATGAACTGGACATAGCCATAAGGAAGGCGCTGAACTCCATAGAGATGGAAAAGAAGATCAACGGTCTTCTAATGGAACACCCCCGCGATTTTAAGGTGGGCGACATCATTGGCACGGGAAACAAGATGAAGGAGGTATTCAAGACCATCGGCGTTGTCTCCCAGAACAGGACAACGGTACTGATACAGGGCGAGAGTGGTACGGGGAAGGAACTGATCGCCAAGTGCATTCACTACAACACGTCGCGGGACGAACCCTACATAGCGGTCAACTGTTCCGCCATTGTGGAGACCCTCCTGGAGTCAGAACTGTTCGGCCACGAGAAGGGTTCATTCACGGGTGCGATAGCCAGGAAACAGGGTAAGTTTGAGCTTGCCCGCTATGGCACAGTATTTCTGGACGAGATAAGCGAAATGTCTATAAACCTCCAGGCCAAGCTCCTCCGGGTGCTTCAGGAAATGGAGTTTGAGCGGGTCGGGGGAAAAGACAGGGTCAAGGTAAACGCGAGGATCATAGCCGCGACCAACAAGAATCTAAAAAAAATGGTGAAGGAGGGAACGTTCAGGGACGACCTCTTCTATCGCCTGAACATCATGTCCATCGACATCCCCCCGCTACGGGAGAGGCGGGAGGACCTGGCGCCACTTGTTGCGTACCTGCTCGACAAGGCAAACAGGGAGCTTCACAAACAGGTCGCCGGTGTCTCCGACAAGATGATGGATATCTTTCTCAAGTACAGCTGGCCGGGGAACATCAGAGAGCTGGAGAACCTGCTGGTACGGGCCGCCGTTGTCTCGAAGGGGCAGATCCTCGGAAAAGAAGACTTTCCGGATTTACTGGAAGACGGAACGGACAAGAGGAAAGGCGCGGAGATCGCCGGGGAGGAACCGGTAGGGATCCAGACCCTCGACGACATAGAGGAGATGCACATAAGAAAGGTCATCAGGGAAACCGACAAAAACAAGGGAGAAATCTGCGAAGTTCTGGGAATATCACGCCCCACCTTCGAAAGAAAGCTGGAAAAATACGGCATCACCTTCGAAAAAGAATGAGGGGATAGCCCCTCCCCCCTCCTCATCAGGTCTACGAAAAAGCCCTGTACAACTATCGCTATCTGTTATTTCAAACACCACTACAGTTATTTCGAATTTCTTCCCTGTCATTTCGAACTCCTTCCCTGTCATTTCGAATCCCGATTTATCGGGATGAGAAATCTTAACAGACTTGCATCGTTACCAAGATTTCTCGTCGCTGAGAGCTCCTCGAAATGACAAGATTCCATTCTGCCATTTCGACCGAAGTGAGCTATAGTCCCCATCAGGGGGAAATCTTTCATTTCATCACATTTTAGTCACTCCTGACCAGATCGGGAATCCAGCAAATCAACAGCTTACGAGCTTATCAGCTCACCAGCTATTTTCACCAAACGAACTAAACGAACCGGACAGACAGACTAAAAAATAGTCGCTGTCACTATTTTTTGTCACTATTTTTTACGTCAGAGGGAAATCAAATTTTTCATTTCATTAAAAAAGGGCCCTGACATTTCTGCCAGAGCCCTTCATTCACCATTCAAAACTGATTTTTAATTAAACATTCAACATTCACAAACCCGTAAAAAGTCAAGAATGCTCCCTCTCCCTTGATGGGAGAGGGTTGGGGTGAGGGTGAATACGATGTCATTTCATGCGCTTACTCCCCCACCCCTTAATACCCACACGCCAGGGGAGGGGAAGTCTGACTTTTTACGAGAGAATCAACACTCAAAACTGTTTTTTAATTCAACATTAAAAATTCACCATTGAACATTAACAATTGTCTTCCAAATGTGCCTCCACCATCGCCAGCTGTATATAGATCATCGACAACATGACAAAGACCAGTGTCTGGATGATGGATGTAAAGATCATCAGGACAAAGATCGGAAGCGGTACAAGGAAGGGAACCAGCAGCAGGACAATTGCCAGAACGAGATCCTCACCCATGATATTACCGAACAGACGCACGGAAAGGGAAATCGGACGCGCGAGGTGGCTGACCAGTTCAATGGGCAGCATGATGGGGGTCATCCACCAGACAGGTCCCAGGAACTGTTTCACATATTTGAAGCCGTGCAACCAGATCCCCACTATATGCGTCAGGACAAACACCACAAGCGCCATGGAAACGGTGGTATTGAGATTGCTGGTGGGTGACTCAAACCCGGGAACAAGACCCAGCAGGTTAGCGGTAAGGACAAAGATGGCAATCGTCGCGATCAGGGGGAAAAACTTCAGGCCGGTGGGCCCCATGGCATCGAGCATCAGGTCCCTGATGCCCCCCAGGAGTACTTCGAACACATGCTGCAACTTTCCGGGATATATACTGAGCTTACGCGTCGCGAGGAAAGAAAGCAGGGCCAAGAGCAACATGATAAACCACGTATACGTAACATGGGGCGGAAACGGAATCTTATCGAGCAATAAAAAGGGATGCATTTTTCTTTCTGAACCTCCTCAATGGGTTTTTCAAATTCGAGCCTACAACCGTTACTATGACATTTATCACAACCACTGAGAGTCCGAGAACGAGACCGAAGATATCAATCGGAGCCCTGGTTATGAAAACAAAGAGCACAGCTCCCGTAACGATAAACCGTATATAAAATTTCACCATCATAAAGGGCTTCGCCCTGTCGGCGTGCCTCACCAAGGCGCCCTTCAGATCCCTGGAGAGCCAGTAGAAATTTACAATACTGACAAGGCCTCCCAGGAGTACCCCCAGAGCAAACCTCCCCGACAGGAACAGAAAGCTGAGGGCAAGGATTATCCCGAGCGCTACCCAGTTTCCTATCTCAATGTTTCTCTGAAGAATGGTTCTTTTCATGTCGACCACTGATTTTATCCTTTTGCGGGGCCTCATCTTCATCGGGAAAGGTTCTTTTGATAAAGAGATAAAAATTCCTGAAGCCCGCGGCAACGCCTATCACCAGAAACAGGGGAGTAAAGATATTGCTCGTCCCCAGTTTTTTGTCAAGGTACACCCCGATCATGAGGCAGCCAAAGATCGCGATAACCATGGCCAGGCCAAGGCTCGCGGCGTATCCCATCTGGAAGAGCACCTTCTTTTTGTTGGCCTCACCCATCGCCGAATCGCCTATAGCATACTGGTTGTACCAAGTCAATAGGGCAAAAGCACCCTACTGTCATATCAACGATACCCTGTAATTTTGATCATTATTCGGTCATTTCGAATCCCGATTTATCGGGATGAGGAAACTTTCAACAGCTTACCAGCTGTTAGCTATTGGCTGTTAAGCTATCAGCTCATCAGCTATCTCACCAGACACACCCTACAGACCGAACCTGGCGTCGACCTTGAACCTGCGTTTGACCGGCATGCTGATAATATCGGCGATCCCGGTCTCTTCCGAGATATCGGAGAGCGACTCTTCTATTTCCTCTCCGGTGGCCCCTATGAACGTAAACCAGACGTTATACTCATGGTCCCTCAGATAATTGTGCGTGATACCCCTGTATGAATTGGCAACCTCCACAAATTTTTCCAGCCGGCAGGCAGGCACCTTCGCGGCGCACAGCGTGCTCTCAAAACCGAGACCGGCGGTATCAAAGACAGCGCCGATCCTGCGGATAACGCCTGCCTCTTTGAGCCTCCCGACGCGCTCCAGGAGATCATCCTCCCCGACCCCCACCCGCTCGCCCACCACCTTGAACGGCTCGGCATCAAGGGGAAAATCGCCCTGCAGTATATTGAGAATCTTTCTATCTACCGCATCCACTCTCGATATCCTTTTAATGCCCAGGACAGAATCCTCTAATTCAACATTAAGCATTCAGCATTAAATTAAGCATTAAAAATTCAACATTAAAAATTGATTTTAAATAACCCGTCACCGGCGTTATGATCATGGAGTTACTCCACGGTGATTATATCTTTGTTCGCCTCGTACGTCTTCGCCCCGATCCCCTTCACCTTCATAATGTCTTCCGCTTTCGCAAAGGGACCGTTGGTTTCCCTGCATTGCACTATCCTCTCGGCATACGCGGGCCCGACCCTCTTCAGATTGCATAGTTGTTGAACCGACGCGGTATTGATATTGATTTTTTCTCCTTGCTCAGCCAGGGCCATCGGAACCACTGACATCACAAACAAAGCAGCAACAAATAACACGAGTATCTTTTTATACTTCCTCATATCGCCACCTCCTCAAGTCCGTTGACGGGTTATAAAAAGAGCAATTCCACATCTCCCCCCTACTCCTTTCCAGACACTTCTTCAAGAAGAATAGGGGGGCGTCCGTCAAGAAATATCATTCCGCCCATTATTCTGTCATTTCGAGGAGCAGCGGCGACGAGCTATAGTCCCCCCCGTCAGGGGGAAATCTTAGATTTCTCCCTGCGGTCGAAATAACAGGAGAGAGAGAGGGGGGAATGACAGCAGGGATGATCAAAAAGCAAAAGGCAGGGGTCGGAATCTTCAGTTACTTGGCATTACGGGGCACGTTTGTGAAGTAATAATTCGTCTGTCAGCGGTTACCAGTGTGAGATCATAGACAATGGCAGTGGCAACCAGAAATTGATCGGCCGGGTCTTCTTGAGCAAGATTAATCATTCGGCTCTGAATGGCAACTTCGTGATTAAGAGGAGCTTCTTTAAAGGAAATCGTTTTGAAGACGTCCCTCAACCAAAGCTCCGGCCTGGCGTCCAAAACAATACGTCCCCTTTTAGCAAGTATCATTATTTCCCAAGTACTGATCGGGGAAAGCCACAGCTCATTAGAGGGATTCTCCAGTTCCGCTGAAACGTCTGTGGCAAGACGTGCCGGTTCCAGAAGACTCCACAATAAAATATGCGTATCGAGCAGCAGTTTCATTCCTGCTCCAGAACTTCCCACTCATGTGAACTGAGCGCGGGAGATATGATATCGCCGGTTATCGTTCCTCTCGAACGGAACATTCCCAGCCACGACTCACACCTTTCCGGTTGCGGAGGAGGTTCAATAATGGCAATGGGTTCTCCCCGGCGTGTAACGAGAACGGGTTGCCCGGTTTGTTTCACCCTGTTCAAAACCGCCAGGCATGTAGCCTTGAATTTTGATATCACTATAGTTTCTTCCTTCATAAGATCACTATCCTCCCGTTAACACGACGTGGAAAAACCGTACCATGGTCAGGCACCATAGTCAAGAGCAAAGGGGGAGCTTTGACTCATGTCATTTCGAGGAGCGCCAACGACGAGCTATAGTCCCCGTCAGGGAGAAATATTTCTGTCATTTGAAAAATATTCGCTGTTGTCTGTTTTACTAAGAATAGTTATTCAGCTCTCTCAGCTCATGATCTTTTCAATTACCGTGACGATCCTGCCCGCGGTCTTCCCGTCCCACAGGTGCGGCACCCCGCCCTTCTTACCATTCCCCTTGAGAATCTCGCCGACTTCGTATGGCAGATCATCGATCTGTATCAACTTGTTGGTGCCCTCCCAGATGGTGATGGGGCGTTCCGTATTGTCCCGGACTGTAAGACAGGGGATCCCCAGAACGGTTGTTTCTTCCTGAATCCCTCCCGAATCGGTCATCACGAACTTCGAGG
>JAUSPK010000099.1 GCA_030655735.1 Syntrophales bacterium
AGCAGAAACTATATCTTTACTAAAGATATTTTTATTTAAATCTCTTTGAATTTACATTGGTAAATTAGATTGTCGTATTATTTGGGGAGATAGATAAAAAACTTGACATGGGTGCGGAAGGTAGGGTATGTTCACACCCAATGCACCAGTCGGTATGGACGAACCTATCAATATGGATGGATGGTAAGAAAATTCCATAACTTCCGGGAGAATCTTATGGTTATTATAGAGGGAAAAGCGTATTACACGACTGCCGATGCGGCGAAAGCCCTTGGTGTCTCCGCGAAAACGATAAGGAGTTATATAGAAAAGGGCATTATCCCGGAGCCTCCAGAGATCCAATCCGGTTTGCGCACCTTTAAACACTTTCCCCAAGATTATATGGGAGAAGCCAAAAGGATCCTTGAGAATTATCGCCGTAAGCAGGTGTCTCTCAAGAGAGATAAACAGTTGTCCATTTTCTGATGGACTGTTTTCGGGGTCGAGGCATCAGTTTGTAGTTACGTGAACTTTTGTTTGATAACAGGTAGATAGAGGGTTTGGTGCTGTGCCTTCTCCAAAAGATATTTCTTCAACTGAGAGACTGCTGAGACTGATCCGGAACAATGACAGGCCGGGTGAAATGCCTGACACTATAGACGTTTCTCCATCCGGAAAGGTCAAGAAGGGGGGCACGCAGGGATTTTTTGCAAAGAAGCCCATGTCCGTGGGGGTGGATATCGGGCTCTATGAACTGAGACTGGTCAAGGTAAGACAGCCTTCGAGCGGCCAGTGGGAGTTGCTTGATTGCAGAAAGGTTTTTATTGAATCCGGGATATCACGAGGCACTCCCGAATTTGCCGATTTCCTGAGATCGGAGCTTGGAAGCTTCTGCGGTTCCGGGAGGGACTTCAGTTTATGGGGCCTGATCCGGTCGGATAAGGTGGATGTGGAGACCATCCGCATACCCAAAGTGGGGAAAAAGCAGCTTGAAAACGCCGTTTACTGGACCGCGAAGAAGAATGCGGTCTTTGATGAAAAGGAAACGATCCTTGAATTTGAGGTTCAGGGTGAGGTGATCGAGGAGGGTGTTGCAAAACTGTCGGTGGTAGTATGTACCGCTTCGAAGCGGGAGGTAGAGGAGACGGAAAATTTCTTTAACGATATCGGTTTTCCTTTGACCGGCCTTACCGCTGCCCCTTTCGCCCTGCAGAATTTGTTCAAGGCCGACTGGATGCCCCTCCCCGATCGGACGGCTACGCTTTATATTGGAGACGATTCGTCTCGCATCGATGTCTTCTCCGGAGGGAATCTGGTGATGACGCGAGGCATACGGGCGGGAACCAACAGCATGGCGGAGGCTCTCTTGGAAGAGCACGTCACCTCTTCCGCTCCGAGTGAGAAGAGGGGGGGGGCCGGTGCTGAGGCCGGCCCTAAACAGGCCCACAGCCCCATGAACATAGAAGATGCGAAAGATATGGTATGCAGCCTGGGGTTCGACTCCCCGCCGCCCTACGGGAAGGCTGATCGTTTCGGTCTTAGCAAGGAAGAGATATTCGAAATGGTTAATCCTGCCCTGGAGCGGCTTGTGCGACAGGTGGAAAGAACTCTTGAGCACTACACCGTCATCCTGGGTAATGAAGGTATAAATTTCATATATGTTTTCTCCGACGCGGGTGTGTACCGGCCTGTCGTTGAGTACATCGGCAATCAACTCAAGGTGGAGAGCGATGTGCTGGATCCTATGGCCCGGGGGAATCCATTCTCCGGTCACATCGGGGCACACACATCTGTTTCACAAAGGGCTTCCCTTACCCCCGCCCTGAGCCTGGCGCTGTCGGGTCTGCCTCGTACGCCGAACCTGATATTTACCTATGGCGATAAGGAAAAACTGAAGAGTATCAGACGCGTTAACGGCGTGATCGTTTCCGCCTTTGCGGTGGTGATGTTGATTCTTGTCGGCCTTTTTTTCTGGATGGGGAATGTCATTGACCGGAAAGAGGCCACACTGGCAAAGCTTGATCAGCAGTTTGAGAGAAGTACGCAGGCGGTTGAAAAGGCCGCCAGTACGATGATTTCTGAGATCAAGGGAACCCGCCTTGTCCTGCAAAGGTTCAAAGAGAGATATTTTGGCGTTGCAATCATAGGGGAGATATCGAGACTGACCCCCCAAGACATATATATCTTAACCGTTAAGGCGACTATGGGAGAGGACGCCGGGGGGGAGACAAAAAAAGCTGTCATGGGTGCTACTATCAGTGGTGTTGTTACGGGCGATCCCGATTCCTTCGAATCCGTTCTGGCGAGATATGTATTTGATCTCAAGAATTCCCGGATGTTCAAAAAGGTTGTGATTGATAAAAATGCAATAGAGCCTTTTCATGGAGGCAAAGCGCTTAAATTTAACTTAACCGTTGATTTTTTCTAGGGTATTAAGATGAAAGGCATTCCAATGCAGATTGGCAAAATTCCCGGCCGGAGCGCGATGTATCTTGTGCTGTGTGTCGTGATCCTTGTCATCTTCTACTTTGCCGCCCTTTATCCGCATCAGCGGTCTCTGGACACCGTTAAAGCTAAGACGGCGCAGGTGACAAACCTTATAGATAAACAGAGGGCGTTGCTGCCCCTCTATGAAGAGATGGTAAAAAGGGGCGAGAACAAAATCCTGGGAACATTACCGGTGCCTGATATTAAAGCACTTTCCAGAGTGGATATAGATACCGTCTCTCCGATGTTTAAGAAGATGGCCGACGAAAGCGGCATGCAGGTTGTATCCATCAGGCCGGACGTGCTGTCCTTGACGGGGGCGTCCGATGATATGGTGGTTACTATTCACCTGAGGGGAAGGTTTTTCGACTTCAGAAAATTCCTGGTAGAGGTGGGAGGGGTGTCTTCCCTCAAGCGGGTAGAAGAGATCGATATCAGGCAGGAAACCGGGCACAAAGAATTTCACCTCACGGTGCGGCTGGCAATCGGGTAAGGAATAACAGGCGGTACGCCGTACTATTGGTTGAGCAGACGGGGATTATGAAAAAGGTCAGAGTGTCGACACGGGAGATAGTAGTGGTGGTTGTTATGCTGGCTGCCGTTCTGTACGGTGTGTATGATTTTTTTGTTGCCTCATCACCGAGCCCGGTGGATACCGGGGGAAATGTGGTGCAGATAGATACTCTTATCGCGGAGGCCTCGGAGATTCTGAAGGACCGCGAAGCCTATCCGGTCTACGCCGCTATTGTCGCCGGGGCTGAGACCGACTGGGGAAGAGACCCGTTCTACGCAGACAATACACCTGCTGCGGTGAGCATCTTGAATCTGGAACCCGTGAAATATACCGGATATCTGGAGATCGGCACGAGGAGAATAGCCGTTATAGATGGTGTGAGCTATGAAGCCGGGGATGAGCTGGAGGTGGGGGGATATCTTGTAAAACGTATAAAATCTTCCGCGGTAGTGATCGAGGAAAAGGGAACGGGGAAAAGCATCAACGTCCCCCTATTGGAGGAGTAACCTTTCATGGAGGATATGGCGTGTTGAAGGTAATCAGAAGAGAAAAACTGGCGCGGGTGGCCTTGGTGGTCATGGCCGGTGTACTCGTCTTCGGTTGTGCCGGCACGAAAGAGGTAAAGAAGGATCCGTTCTTTGAGAAATGGAATCTCAAGGCGAAGGAATCCGTGGGAACATCACCGGTTGCCAGGATTCGCCCCCTGAAGATACCGGATGAACCGGGCGCGGCAAATGCCAGGACGGAGAACAAGGCCCTCCCCACTATGAAGGTCACCCTCATCATGCGTGATACCGATATCGGTGTCGCCCTTCGCACATTGGCCAAGGCGGCCCGGCAGAACCTCTTAATCAAGTCGGACATACAGGGTAAAATCAGTGTGGATTTCAGGAAGGTCCGGTGGGACGAGGCGTTTCTCAGCATTATGCGTTCCAAGATGCTCACATACGTATGGGATGGTGATATTATACGGATAACGACCGCTGCAGACCTGCAAAACGATCTGGCGTTGGAAAAGATTGAGCGAGAACGGAGAGAACAGGAGATCATGAAAAGCAGGCTGTCTCCGCTGTTGTCGATGGTCATTCCCGTCAATTACGCAAACCCCGGCAAGCTGAAAGAGAATATCGAGGGTTTTCTGACCAAGGATGAGAAAGGCGCCCCGTATGGGTCGATACAGGTGGACGAACACACGAATTCGCTGGTTCTACAGGCGACCAGAAACGACCTTGAGAGAATTATACCCCTGATTGGTGAGATCGACAAGCCCACTCCCCAGGTGCGGATTGAGGCGAATATTGTTGAGACGACCAAGGAGACCGCCCGGGAACTCGGAATACAGTGGGGCGGCTCATATGGCGGGGGCAAATATTCTATTTCGGGGGGAAGCTCTACCACCAGTGGAACTACCAGTGGTACCAACATCACTGACGTTACTAACACGGCTGTTAACTTTCCGGTAGGAGGTGGCGCCATAACGACAGCCGGTGGACTGGGGGCGCTTGGTTTGACATTTGGAACAGTGGGGGGGAATATCCTTAACATGCAGTTGACCGCGCTGCAGTCGGACGGCAAGCTGAATATCCTGTCCAGTCCCTCCATCACGACGCTGGATAACCAGATGGCATTTACCGAGAATGGCGAGAGGGTGCCCTTCGTCTCTTATTCGGACGGCAACCAGGAGGTCAGCTGGGAGGACGCGGTCCTGCGCCTGGAAATCACACCGCATGTGATCGACGGGGAGAATCTGAAGATGAAGATACTGATCAAAAAAGATGAGGTCGATACATCACGCAACGTCTCAGGAAATCCGTATATCATAAAGAAACAGACCGATACGACACTGATAGTCAAGGATGGAGAAACCATCGTGATATCAGGACTCAGCAAGAAGAGGACCTCCGGAGGAGACAGCGGTATTCCGGGGCTCAAGGATATTCCTGCCCTGGGCTATCTGTTCAAGGCGGACAGCAGGGCTGAGACGATGGAGGAGGTGCTTATCTTTATCACCCCTCACATCCTGAAACCTGAGGTTGTGCCGCAGAAGGCAGTTGCCCCCAGGTAGACACATTTTTTCAAGGGATAGAATGCATACGATATGGATTATTTTAGTGTATTAGATTTTAGCAGGGAGCCCTTTTCAAATTCTCCCGAGCCTGAGTTTTTCTATCAGTCTCCGCAGCATGTGGAGTGTCTGCAGAAACTGGAACTGGCGGTGCGTCTGCGCCGCGGGCTGAATACTGTCATCGGGGATGTGGGGGCGGGCAAGACAACGATCTGCCGTCAGATTATCCGCAGGTTTGCCGATGATAAAGACGTTGAGACATACCTGATGCTTGATCCTCATTTCGGCGCACCGATGGAATTTCTCCACGCCATCGTCGATATACTGGGGATCGCGGGCGGCAACCCGGACGTTACGGAATGGCACTTGAAGGAGAAGATCAAAAACCATCTCTTTGATAAGGGGGTGGGCGAGGGGAAGACCCTGGTCCTGATCATAGATGAGGGACAGAAGATACCGGATTTCTGTCTTGAGATCCTGAGAGAATTTCTCAATTATGAGACAAACGAGCACAAGCTGCTCCAGATCATCATCTTTGCCCAGAAAGAGTTTTATCAGGTGCTTGAGGCACATACGGGTTTCGCGGATCGTATCAACTTTTCCTATGACCTTCGCCCCATGACCTTTACCGATACGCGAGCTATGATACGGTTTCGTCTGGATACTGCCAAGGGGGAGGACGCCGGCAAAGAGGTCCGCTTTACCTTCCCGGCCCTGTGGGCGATATATCGCGCCACGGGGGGATATCCGCGGAAGATCGTCGGGCTGTGCCACCGGATTATTCTTGCACTGATTATCCAGGACCGATTGAAGGCCGGAGTCGCCATGGTTCGTTTCTGTACCCGCACAGGAGAGACGCACAGAAGGTTGTGGAAGATGGCCCTGGTTGCCGTTCTCGGGGTTGTGTTGGTCACCTTGGTCGGACTTGATTTAAGACATAATCGGTTTTTCACCGAGGCGCCGAAAGGGTTGGTAAGCGGGGTTGCTCTACAGCCGGTGGATACGGTTGTCATTCACGAGGAGGCTCCGCCTCCGGTCGCCGCCTCTCCTGCGGAAGAGGAGTTTCCCCCCCATGTGGTCTCTCCTGCGGAAGAGGAGCCTCCCTATGCGGAGAGGGTTCCGGAGTCGCTGGGGTGGCTGGTCTTCAAGAGGGACGAGACGATTTGCAAAGTGATCAGAGTTGTATACGGAGGTGAATGCACCCCGGATCGTGTTGCATTGATACGGAAGGCCAATCCCCATATACAAAATCCGGACAGGGTTGAACCGGGAGCCATGCTGAAGCTTCCCGCCGTTCCTTCCGATTTTCGCCCAGCGCCTGAGGGGGGCCGCTGGGTAGCGGTGGCCAGGAGAGACAACCTTGAAGATGCTTACGGGGTATACAGAGAGTATCTCGGTCAACTCCCCCCAATTCAGGTATTTTCCCACTGGAACGGACGTGAAGGCCTACAGTTTGATATTATCTTGAAGGAACGTTTTGTCGATGAGGGCTCTGCGCGTAGCGCCATTGCCAAATTGCCCCCATCCATCTCTTCGGGCGCACGAATTATTGGGGATTGGGACAAAGACACGGTTTTCTTTTCCACTGTGGGATCCGGCTAGTGTGAGCACAGGCGGGCAGTGTTGCGGCGATGGGGGTGCCAACGAGCGGATACCGTTACAAGAAGGAAGGATCTGAAGGTGAGGATACGGAAGAAGCTAGGGGAGATGCTGGTAGGCTCCGGCCTGTTGACTGAGGATAAACTGCAGCAGGCCCTGACCGGTCAGAAGGGGACGGGCCTGAAGATTGGGCAATATCTGGTCCGGGAGGGGATGGTCAGGGAAGATCAGATTATAGACCAGATCAGCGAACAACTGAAGATAGAAAAATATAACCCCACGGAATATCCGATAGACCAGAGTCTGGCGGATATGATCCCCTTCAATATGGCCCAGAAATATCAGATCGTTCCCCTGAGGAAAAAGATGCACCTCCTCACGGTGGCAATGGCGGACCCAATGGACATCAATGCCATCGACTCCGCGGAGGTGCTCACCAACATGGAGGTCATGCCTCTTGTCTGCTCGGAAAAGGAGATCAATCAGCTGATTACCCTTACGTACGGAGTCCGGGCGGGGGGACTGCAGCAGGTCTTGGACGGAGTGGAGGCTGTGGCTTTTGCTGTCCAGGAAGAGACCTCTCCGGAGGATACGGATATCCGCGTCAGTTCTCTCCAGGATATGGCCGAGGAGGCCCCTGTCGTCCGTATCGTGAATTCCATCATCGCACAGGCTGTCCGGGAGGGTGCAAGCGATGTCCATATCAGTCCGGAGGCGGACAAGACCCAGCTTAGGTTTCGTATTGACGGGAAGCTCCGCGAGGTTCCATCCTCCCCCAAATCCCTCATGCTCCCTATTGTGTCGCGGTTAAAGATCCTTTCGAATATGGATATATCCATGTCGAGGATACCTCAGGACGGACGATTCACCGTCAGGATGGACAAGAAGGAAATCAATGTCAGGGCGTCCTCGCTTCCCACAATCTATGGGGAAAATATCGTTCTGCGCCTCCTTGATATGAGTTCCGGTGTGTACACCCTTGAACAACTGGGGATGTCGGTTGCGGACAGGAAAAAGATAAGATCGGCCATCGTCAAACCCTACGGCATGATCCTCAGTACCGGGCCGACAGGCAGCGGCAAGAGTACCAGCCTCTATGCGATCCTGAGGGAACTCAACAAACCCGATATCAATATTATTACCCTCGAAGATCCTGTCGAGTACCGGGTGGACCATATACGCCAAGTCCAGCTCAACCGCAAGGCGGGCATGACCTTCGCCAGCGGGCTCAGATCGATACTTCGCCAGGATCCTGATGTTATGCTGGTGGGTGAGATCAGGGATGGCGAGACGGCAGGTCTCGCCGTGCAGGCTGCCCTTACCGGACACAGGGTTTTGAGCACCCTTCACACGAATGATTCGGCGGGGGCCATTACACGGCTTACGGAGATGGGGATAGAACGGTTCCTTATATCTTCCGTCCTCCTGGTTTCATTTGCGCAGCGCCTCATGAGGGCCATCTGTCCGTACTGCAAAGAGCCTTATACACCCCCGATGGATGCGCTCCGGGCATGGGGGCTCGACGGGGTTGAAGATGCCCATTTTCAGCGTGGCAAGGGGTGTGCCCAATGCATGAATACCGGTTATAAGGGACGCACCGGTGTCTTTGAGGTCCTGCAGATTGATGAGGAGATCCAGGAGATGATCCTTAGAGGAAAAACGGCACAGGAGATTACACGGGAGATGAAAGAGGCGGGAAAACTCCAAACCCTCAAGGATGATGCTGCGGACAAGGTGGTCAGGGGGATTACGACCCTTGAAGAGGCGGCATCAACGGTTATGGTGGCGTAGAAGGGGAGGATGGATGCCACAGTTTTCTTACAAGGCTATCAACCAGAGCGGGGTCGAGATTTCCGGTGTTGTTGAAGCCAAATCGGTTGAGGCCGTTCAAAACTTGCTGAGTGAACAGGGGCTTATCCCATCCGCTGTGACGGGAGAAAGTTTTACGTCCGGTAATTTTCTGGCCGGGATACAGGCGAAGCTTGCGTCGGTCACAATGAAGGAACTCATTCTCTTTACCAAGCAGTTCAGGACCATGCTTATCGCCGGGCTGCCGATACTCAAGGTGCTGGAGATATTGGAGCACCAGACCCAGAACCCGAAACTCAAAAAAGCCCTGACTTCCATGACGGTGGAAATAAGAGAAGGGCTTGCCCTGAACGAGGCCTTCGGGAAACATCCGGGCATCTTCTCTCCCCTGTATATCAATATGATTGAAGCGGGGGAATCCAGCGGTACTCTCTCCGATGTTCTCGACCGCCTGGTCTATATCCTGGAACACGAACACAAGGTACGATCCGATATCAAATCGGCGCTGCAATATCCGATGATGGTTATGGTTGCCCTGGTTATAGCCTTTTTTGTACTTCTCACCTTTGTTATTCCCAAGTTCGTGGGGATATTTACCAAGGCCGGTCTGGATCTTCCTCTGCCCACCCTCATATGCCTGTACCTGTACCAGTTTTTACAGAATTACTGGTACCTGTTGTTAGGTGGCCTTGTCCTTGTGATTCTGGTTTTGCGATACTGGTTTAAGACCGAGCAGGGGCAGTATGTCCGAGACAAGTTTATTCTACGGATTCCCCTGGTGGGAGTCCTCTTTGTCAAGGCGTCCATGTCCCGTTTTGCAAGTATCTTTTCAATCCTGCAGGCAAGTGGTGTCACCGTCCTGAGCTCCCTTGACATCCTCTCCGGTACCATCGGCAATGTTGCCATAAGCAGGGAATTCTCGAAGTTGAAGGACAAGATTCAGGAGGGAAGAGGGATCTCGGCCCCCCTGAGGTCATCGGAATACTTCCCCCCCATGGTCGTGGACATGGTGGCGGTGGGAGAAGAATCAGGGGAGCTTGAACAGATGCTTCAGGTTATCTCGACCCATTATGATGACGAGGTGGAATATGCCGTTAAGGGGTTGTCGGAAGCGATAGGGCCGATCCTGATTATTTCTCTTGCGGCGATAGTCGGTTTTTTTGCCATGGCCATATTTCTCCCCATGTGGGATCTCACGAAGATGGTCAGGTAACACGGCTGCGTGGACATAAACGGTTAAAGTTGTTGAATAAATGTCCGATACATAGTAAGGAAGAAATTACCCATTTGATAGTAGTGGCAAGGGGGAAACAGATCAGAGGGGGAAGGGTCATCGTGAATGGCACGGTAATGAGCCAAAAAGGCTTTACACTGATCGAGATCATTGCGGTCCTGATCATTTTGGGTGTCCTGGCGGCAGTGGCCGTTCCGAAGTATATGGACTTTACGGCGGATGCTCGAAAACAAGCCTTGGAGGGGGCCCTTGCAGAGGGACTGTCAACCGTCAATATCGCGTATGCCAAGTTGATGCTGTCGAACGGCGGCACTGTGTGTGACGACGGACCAGATTACTGCCAAGGCCAATGCAAACAAGCCAGCGAGTGATGAATCCAGTTATACCTTCGCGACCAGCGGGACGGGTGTGCTGGTCACGGTCGGAGGCAAGGGAGGGTCGGATTTTTCGGACGTGACGGCCATTGCCAAGACGTGGGAGAATGCGTCTTCGACAGCAACGACAACGACAACGACAACGACTTTGCCGTCAGGGGGACATCATGGGGGTCATGGATGGGATTGATA
Source organism: Syntrophales bacterium (assembly GCA_030655735.1). Classification (GTDB taxonomy): domain Bacteria; phylum Desulfobacterota; class Syntrophia; order Syntrophales; family UBA2210; genus UBA6078. The sequence goes on from JAUSPK010000099.1 coordinate 10,254, forward strand.
TCCCTTCGGAACTGCCGTACGTGCGATAGTCGGATTCTTTGCCATGGCCATAGTCCTCCCCATGCGGGATCTTGCAAAGATGGTCGGGAGATAACGGTGCGCGGTGCGCGAAGGGGTCTTGTATGACGGGGACGTCGATTATACATGGTTTGCATTGGGACCCCGGACGTGCAGCAACGGAAAAATGGACGAAAGGAGGGCATTGAAAAAGTATCAGAGATAGTATATAGACAGCCTTATTACACGAAAACAACGGTGAATATAACACATTCCAAAGAGGAGGATTGTAGGATGAAAAATGCGTTGAAAAACCAGAAGGGTTTTACACTGATCGAGATTATCGCGGTCCTGATCATCTTAGGGATTTTGGCGGCAGTGGCCGTGCCGAAGTATATGGACCTGACGGCGGATGCACAGAAAAAGGCTATGCAGGGTGCACTCGCAGAGGGAATGTCAACGATGAGCCTTTCTTACGCAAAGTTGATGCTCTCTGCCGGGTCAGCCACAACAGAGGCTATTGCAACTAAAGCCACAGCAAACCCACCTGCATCTGAAGATTTTAGTTACACTTTCGCCTCTAGTGGAGTGGTAACCGTGGGTGCTAAAGCAGCCGGTGCAGTTGCAGGTGCCACAGCCGTTACAAAACAATGGGGGAAATAAGAAGTAAAACATAAAGTATCTCTTGGTCTTTAAAACGGGGCGGGATTATATCCTGCCCCGCTTTTTCCCCTTTTACCGCCGCACCTGGTCATCAAAATTGTCGGTAATGATAGATATAATCTCTTCCGGGTCCGGCGTGTATGCCAGAGGTCGTGTATCCTTCAGAACCTTGTCAACAAGTTCATGCCACCCCTGTGATCCTTTTAGACAGATCAGTCTTCCTATAGTCCGGAAAAGGGCGTCTTGATCGTTGCCCGTGGAATACAGTTTAATCAGTGCAAGATTCCCCTCAAGATCGTTCGGATTTTTCTCTAGATATCTCTTCCAGTAAACAGTTGCCAGCTGGTTGTTGCCCTTCCTGCGGAAGGCCTCTCCCAAGACACACAGGGCATTGGACAGATCTGGATCAAGCGACAGGGCACGGCGGGCCTCCTTGATTGCCTGATCGTACTTCCCCGCCTTGAGCAGAATAAATCCCATCGTATGGTGGAGAGAAGCATTGTCCGGCCATGAAGAAAGGGCCACGAGAAGTCCTTTGCCGGCTTTGAACAGATCACCTTTCATGATGAGGCAAAGGGCGATCTCCTGATGGGCCGGCCAGTAGCCGGGATAAACCTCCAGGGCCGATCGGAAAAGCTCAAGCGCCTTGTCGGATTCCCCCTTCACGTGGAGGTGGTACATGCCGAGGTTGTACAGATTGACCCCCCGGTTTGAGAGATTTGTCTGCCTGTCCAGTTTCAGCGCCTTGGAATATGACTCGTAAGCCTCATCGTGCAGGCCCAGATCCCAATAGGCAGCCCCCAGATTGTTATATGGGCGGCTCAGCGTGGGGGTCTTTTCCACATTATCTGACCATAAGAGAAGGGGATGCTCAAACAGGGTATTGCGAATAAAGACGGTATGCCCCTGTGCGGAGAGGAGAAAGATAAAAACGGCGACCATCGTAAACTGGATTGCTTTTGTATAAGAAAAATAATTTATTACGTACAGCATGAAGATGACCACCGGGACAAAAAAGAACATCGAAGGTATATAATTTCTGTGTTCGTACATCAGCTCAAGCGGTATAAAAGAGCCTTCGATTAAATGGTTTAAGAAGAAGAAAAGGATGCAGAAGGAGATAAGCGGTCTTTTTCGTGCGATATATACGGCGAGGGCAATCAGTATAACTATAACGGCGATAGCCGGCAGGGTATCCCATGGTGTCAGGAGCGATTGTGATATCTCAATGTCATGGATCAGTGTCAGGCGGGAACTGATGGGATAGAGCAGGATCGTTATGTAAAAGATGATGATCCTGGGTTCCGTCAGTAGCCTCTCGGTGAGCGTAAACGGTCTGTTATTATAGCCGGTTAAGAGTGATGAGATATCCGTATAGAGGAATCCAACTGCCAGGACGACAAGGATTGCGGGGATGAGCAGCTTTACATTCTTTATGATAGTTTCACGCGTGACGCCTTGGATCAGCAGCAGGTCGTAGAGCCATATGCTGACAGGGAGCATGGCGGCATTCTCCTTGGTGGCGAGGGAGGCTGTAGCCGAAAGGGCGCATAATCCCAGGAAGAGCACCTGTTCCCACGTCCTGTCAGTGGTTCTTCCCTTGAGATAGAAGTACATGGCCATGATGTAAAAAAGGCCGGCCATGCTCGCCATCCGCTGGACGATGTAGGTCACCGCGGTTGTCTGCACCGGGCTGGTGGCCCAGAAGAACGCGGCCAGGAGCGCGATGCCGTAGGAGGCGGGGCCGTATCGCCCCCGAATCGTCGGGAGCCTGAGCGTATTGTATATGAAGAGAAACAAAAAGACGGATGACATATAATGAATGATGAAGTTGACAAGGTGGTATCCGACGACATCGAGCTTGCCGAAATAGTAGTTCAGGGCAAAGGTGAGGTATGAAAGGGGCCGGGAGATTCTTCCACCCTCCGGCGCGTACAAGGTCTTCTTGATATCGGACCAGTCAAGGGTCTTCAGTGTGATGTTTTTATTTTCAACGATATTAGGTCTGTCATCGAATTGCCACGCGCCGTGAAAACTGTTTCCGTAGATTATGATCAAAAAGAGAAGGAGGGCGATACCGGCAAATGCGTATCTTCTGCCGTCGGGGAAGCGCCGTCCGATCTTGAGATCAAATCCGTTGTCTTTCGTTATCATTTTTTATTCCCTGTCAGTTCCCGGGTAAGCAGAAAGCTGAAGATCGGTCCCAGGATAAAGATCGGAATCAGGGAAGCCGCCCTGATGACCAATGACGCCATTAACCCGATACCGGCACCAATACCCAGAATTCCCGAGCTAAGAGCTGTTATGGCTTCCGAGATGCCGAAGTTTCCGGGAGTCACCTTTATCAGGATGGAAAAACTGGAGAAAATGCTGATTAAAAAGATTGACCTGAATGGGAGAGGTTCATCGGAAAGCGCGCCAAAAGCCAGCCAGAAGGCGATGCCATTCAAAAGAACCGTTGCCAGTGTATACAGTGCAAGCCTTATCAAGAGGGGCAGGTCTTTCCGTATGAATGCCCATCCGTCAAAAGCGCTGTTCAGAGAGAGGGCAACCCGATTGTTGCCGGGAATTTTAATGGTGGGAATCAGGGCACAGGAGGAGATGGTCAGCACCACCCCCACAAAGAAAAGCATCAGTTCCCCAGAGTGCCCCGGCCTTTCGAAAGGCAGGGCCACGACCACGATACCCGCGATACCGGCGACCCAGAAATAGATCAGGTAACTTGCCCCGAGAACCGATATGAATTTCGCATACGGAAAGGAATGGCGGAGCTTCAGATAGGATGCCCGGGCAAGCATCCCGCCGGAGAAGGGGGTGATATAATTTCCCATGGCCGTGACAAAGGGGAGCCCGAGCCATTCCTTGGCGGTCAGCGTTATGTTGAACTTGGCCGCGACCGCCCTCAGCAGGAGACCATTGAAGGCGTGAAAAAGGAGTATGGCTGCGACAAGGGAGACAGCCGCGACCGGGCTTATCTGCCTGATATATTCGATGAGATGACGCTGAGAGGCAAGGCAGACAGCTATGACGGCGACAAAAACCCCTGTCGCAATAATCAACCATATTCGTCTCTTTTTCATCTTAGTATAAACTCCACGTGAACGGCTCATAATATCGTTCGCTCTGCTTTCGGATTGCGATATATCCCAATTTTATCCTGAATTCATGCTTCAATGCCATGCCCTGTGCCTGCCTTGTTCTGGCAGGTCGCCGTCGGTAAGGTACGTCACGATCATGTCTGACGGGGAAGGGTATTTCCTTACGGGACTTGTTTGGTATTGATTGTAATTTTTGACGAATTTCATCACTCTGTCTTCATCATAATGACTTATAACAACATTATCCCCCACACCTTCTGTCCGTTCCGTGGTTTTCCTCAGCAGCAGACAGGGCTTCCCCAGATAGAAACTCTCTTCCTGATTGCTCCCCCCGTCGCTCACCAGAAAGGCCGACCGGTCGAGGAGGTGGATAAAGGTGAAATAATCGTAGCGCGAGTGAAGTTCTATGGATGGATGACTCTTCAGGCGTTCTTTTAGATTGAAATGGATAAGCTTTCGATCGGTTACCGGGTGGAGAATAAAGACAACCCGGACGTGCCGGGCAACCTTTTCAATCAAAGAGATATTACGCTCGAGGGCGGAGCGCGAACACAGATTTTCAAAACGATGGATGGTGGCGATGCAATACGGCTTGTCGGGGATGACCACGCTGGACTGTTTTGCCTGTAGGGCAAGGTTTAGTGCGTCGAGCAATGTATTGTGCTCGGTATTGATCTTAATGCCCTTAAATTTTTTAAGATTGTCCACGGCCCACTGTCCCGGACAAAGATAAATATCGGACAACCAGAAGGTTATGATGCGGGTCAGTTCTTCTGGGAAGGGGTTCCACAGATCAAAGGAGCGCAGGCCGGATTCCACATGCACAACCTTGAAGCCCGCGATCCGTCCCATCACAGCTCCCAAGAGCGTGGAAAAGGTATCTCCGTGGATTAGAATAATCGAATTCTTTCTACGGTTCCCCTGAAAAATACTGGTCTTGGAAAAGAGCGCCTTCAGTGATATCTTCAATAGCCATACCAGCATGGAAGGCACGGAGACGATGTCCCCGCCGGAATGCAGGATGACATCCGGCGATTTAATGGAGAAATTTTCGCGTAAATCACGGATGGTTTCCCGGTGCTGGCCTGTAAGGATAAAGTTATAGGGGATGCCCTTCTCTTGGAGTCGGACCATGACGGGTGCCATCTTGATCAACTGAGCTTTCGTTCCGATTATAATGTGTATCATTGGTTCATTGGTTTCGTAACAGAGGTACCGACGATGCCGCGCAAGCTGCACAGTTTCAGTCTCCACTAAAAGCAAAATTGCCAGACCCTTTTTATTCCCTATCGCCGCGTATTTCATTCCTGTCGAATCTCAGCTGCGCCACCTGTTCCGATACAAGACCTACCATGAATATAACGACAGACACGGTCATCAGCATAGCGGAGGTCGGTCCGTACCTCTCCCCCATAAAGAATACCTTGAAGAGGCCGTAACCCAGCCCCGCCAGGAACATGATACCGCTGACAGGCAGGAAGACCCTCATAGGTGAGAAGAGGGTTGCGATCTTGACGATAATCAGAAAAAAGCGGGAACCGTCCCGTATCGGTCGTATCTTGCTAGCGCCCACGCGGCGGTTTGCCGTTATCGGCACATACACGAGGCTGTACCCGGAGCGGATCACCGCCATCGTGATGGTCGTCGGGTAGGAAAAGGTGTTGGGGAGGAGTGATACGAAGTGGCGGGCGATATCCGTTTTAACCGCCCTGAATCCCGACGTCAGGTCTTCGATCCTGCGCCTGCACATGTACGTGGCGAAGCAGTTGTAGAGTCTGTTTGCCATTCTGCGGAGGAAGGAGGCCTTCGACCTTCCCCTTCGCGCCCCGACCGCCATGTCATAGGTATCCATCATCTCCAGCAGGCGGGGTATGTCTTCGGGCGAATGCTGGCCGTCTCCGTCAAGCGTGACCAGGATCTCACCCTGCGCATTTCGGATCCCGGTCTTTACCGCCGCTCCGTTGCCGATATTGTACGGGTGAGACAGTATGCGCGCACCGGCCCTCTGCGCCTCCGCGGCCGTCTCGTCATCAGACCCGTCATCGACCACCAGTATCTCGTAGCTGCGGCCTGTCGCATCCATTACCCTGCGTGTCTCCTCGACAACGCCGAAGATGCCTTCCCCTTCGCGATATGCTGGGATGATGATGGTTATGTCCGGCACTGCAAAACCCCCACTTCGCTTGGTTCAGAGAAAAATCTGTTGACACGGTTAGATATACAGCAAGCGGCGTTATTTGCAAGAAGATTCTTGGAAAAACGTTGACATTACGGTATTATAACCATATACACACAGGGTATAAGATAGTGTTGTTGCAGAATTTGCCTTTCGGCTGTGCAGATACGAGGCACAAGGAAATAATCCCCCTGTCCCGGGATGCCGAGAGGGTGCCCGGGGTATTTCACTGAATGAGGAGAGGGAGTATGGGGAGGGTCTCTTGTGTCTTGAAAGGGCTCCACGGAACAGGGGTGAGAGGCAGCCGCGGGTTCACGCTGGTGGAGGTCATAGCAGTCCTCATAGTCATCGGTATTTTGACCGGGGTTGCCGTGGTGACGCTTTTCTCGACGGACACCTACACCACGAAATCGCAACTCGCGATGGTAAAGGCGCACCTCCGCTACGCCCAGGCGCGCGCGATACATTCCGATTCGGCGTGTGGGATAAAATTTGCCGGGACCCGGAGCCATGACGGCAGGACATACAGCAACTACTGGTTCTTTACCGATGGGGACGATACGACAAAGATAAAATTCCAGGTGGAGGATGATTCCCGGTACGTGGTAGTGTTCAGCGACGGCTCCGTGGGAGTCTGGCCGCTTGCAATCAGCACGGTAGCCACGGTGGAGTTTGATGAATGGGGGAGCCCGGGTTCGACCTCCATCACCATATCGACAGACGCCGGGAATATCGTAGTCACGAAGAATACGGGCTATATTGATTGACATGATGATGGCTTCAATTTTGCCATTTAGGGGAGCGTTATTTTCTGTCATTTCGGGGAGCTTCACGACGAGAAAGCTTGATAGAATAGCCTCGTTAAGATTTCTCTATGCGGTTGAAATGACGGGAGTGACGTTAGAGCGTACAAGATTATTCAACCCGCTCATAATGTGGTAGGTTTTGAGGACGGAAGGTGACTCGTATGGGGAAATCGTCTCATTTTAGAAAAGTTAGTGCGATGAATTCCGGCAGGAGAGAAGACGTGTCAGGCCACCGTCTCATCCGAGGCCAGGGGGGGAGTGTCCTCATGGTTCTCATCATCACCATGGTTATTCTGGCCGGGCTGAGTGCAGCCATACTACCCACCCTGTTCACCACCGAGATGGGTCAGGTGTCGGCAAGTGGAGCGATGAAGGCGTACTATCTCGCCGAGGCGGGGGGAAGGTATACATTGCCCAGGTTGCAAAACATATCTGTCGGGACACATATATTTAAATTTAGTGACGGCAGCAAATTCTTTGAGATAGAAAAACTCCCAGGTACGCAGTTTACGTCGACGGGTGTCGTAAGCGAGGGGACCAACCTTGAATCACGGGTGACTATCACCTACACCACATCAGGTAGTCTCTTTGATTATGAACTCCCCGATGGCGCGGCCGATTGGCCGGACAAGACATCGGAACTAAATACATCCAACAATGAGACAGTCAATATCGACGCCGGCAACTACTCTGCCTCCTCAATTGACATGGCTAACAATTCCACACTCAACATCACCGGTGATGTGGTGATTTACGTTAATGGTACGACAAGCGCCTCAAACAACGGCAGAATAAACATCGCTTCCGGTGGGTCGCTGACGATATATGCGGCCGGAGACATGAGCTTTGCGAATAATTTTATAGGCAATCCCAGTCAGCCCCCGGCAAGTTTTATTATCTACGGGATTGCAGGGTGCAACAATATCTACTTAGGTAACAATTCCAATGTCAGTGCTGTATTTTATGCGCCGACAACAGATATCACGGTTGGAAATAACGGCATTGTGTCCGGAGCAATGGTAGGAGAGACGATTACTTTAGGGAATAATGCTGAGGTTCACTACGACGAGGATCTTCAGAATCTATATTCCGGCGGCGGTGGTAATACCGTTGAGCAGTACTTTACGGAAAATTAGATCTCCCGGGCAGGCTATACAGCCCGGGGGGACCAGGAGGGATGTGTGATAAGGAACTTCAACCAGAAGGGTTTTACATTGCTGGAATTTATCGTGACACTGGTTCTGGTTGCCATTGTAGGGACCATGGTGGTGTCATTCATGGGCACACCGGTGACCCAGAGCGGGAGAAGCGTGACCTGGATGAAAGAGGAATTCGAGCTGTCCCAGGCGATGGAGAGGATGCTTGCCGACTACCGGGAGGCGTTGAACGATGCGGCGCTGAACGATGAAAACTTTGACTCGACAGACCTAGAGGCCTTTATCACAGATAGGAATACCACAAGCAAGATTAACAACCTGTACGACGGATCGAGTCTTGATTCCGCAGTGGCAACGCGTACGGCCTTTACCGAAGACAACCCCGGCAACCCCTCTACGGACTACACGGAGGGGGGAATAGGAGATCCCACTATCTGGAAGGTAACACTGAGAAAGGGTGATCAGACACTGGTCACACTCTTTACTTCAGATCCGTAACTGGTTGTTATTTTTATCGTAACTTTTG
>JAUSPK010000109.1 GCA_030655735.1 Syntrophales bacterium
TTTAACCACCACGCGGATAACCTCCAATCGGTGAATATAGCTCGAAGTATCATGGAAGAAGACAAAAATCCAGCTAGGATCACCGCCGTGGCGTGTCCCTCCTGCGCTAAGATGCTGACCGATGCGGTCAAGATTGAAGAACTGGACGACAGACTGGAGGTCCTGAGTATAGCTGAAATCGTTTTGCGGGCCCGGTAAAGGGCCAAAGCGGTGGGGTAGAATTTACGGTCGAATCAGACCCGTCGCCCAGTCGATCTGTTCATCGACCCATTGGAGGTTTTTCTTGATCAGCTCCGGTATGGGGAGCTCGAAGGGGCATCGCTCCATACACTCGCCGCATTCGGTGCACCCCCTGGCCTGTTCGATGGCGAATTTGGGCCACCCCTCCTTGAGGATCCCCGGTCCTATCCGTTTGACCATCGATTTTATGCCGATGACATGCTGGATCGGGATTCCTTCAGGGCAGGGCTGGCAGTAGTCACAGCGGCGGCAGAATTGTTTGTCAAACTCGCCTTGAATCGCCTTGATCTCTTCCCGTTCTTTTCGGTCGAGGGCCAGGTCATCCACAAAGACCCCCCAGTTTTCATCGAACAGTTCTTTCGTTTCGACGCCTGGGATCACGACGGTCCCCTCAAGGGCCAGGGCATATTTGAGGGCCAGACGGGAATTGTCGATGACACCGCCGGAAAAGGCCTTCATAACGATGACGCCGATATCGCTTGCAAGGGCCTTGGGGATCACGTTTTCCTCTGCCTTCGTTTCAAGAAAGCTGTAGCAGACCATGATGGTCTCGAAGAGGCCGTCGTCGATGACACGATTCAGGACATCCAGACTGTGGCTGGTGATCCCGATGTGTTCGATCAGCCCTTCGTCGCGGGCCTTGAGCAGCCCCTCCAGTGCGCCCCCCTTTGATGTGACTTTCTTATAGGTGTCGAAGTCCCTGATAAAATGGCACTGGTAGAGCTCAATCTTTTCCCGCTGAAGCTCTTTGAGGCTTATCTCGATATCTCTCCGCATCTTGTTGGCGCTGTGCTGCTGCGACTTGGTGGCAAGGACGACATCTTTTCCGGTCTCCCGAAGGGCGATGCCGATTCTTGTCTCACTCGTCGTGTAGGCGCGGGAGGTATCGATAAAGTCGACGCCTCTGCCAATTGCATGAATGACGGTATCCACGGCCTCTTTTTCTGAGACTCGCTGAATCGGAATACCGCCGAATCCGAGGCGCGAGACCTTGATTCCCGTTTTTCCGAGCGTCACTTGTCTTTTCATGGTTGTCTTCAGCACCCTTTCTCCCGCGATTCTACCGGAGAAGACCGGGGGTCGCTTCCCCCGGCCCTGCAATCCGCATTGTCTGGGGTCACTGTCTTTTAGACGTCGACCGTGTCATCTGGAAATTCCGGTTTTTCCTTCGCGAGGAAGGCCGATATTCCATAAAAGCACTCACCTGTTGCGATCAGTGAGATAGCATTCTCCATCTCCAGCGCCAGTGCGTTCTCCAGGGACGGGTTGCTGGTCGAGCGAATCACCTCAAGGGCTGAACGCACGGCACAGGGTCCATTCTCGGCAATCATTCGAGCCATGTCAATCGATTCGGCAAGCGCTTTTCCCGGCAGGCTTATGCGATTTACCAGTCCACGAGATAGTGCCTCTTCGGCAGTAACCTCACGGGCCGTCAGAATTATCTCTGCCGCATGTGCCGGACCGATCAGGCGGGGAAGGGCAGCTGCTCCTCCCCAGTCGGGCATGAGCCCCAGGCGCACCTCGGAAAAACAGATGGCGGCATCGGGATCCATGACGCGCATATCGCATCGAACGGCGAGTTCCGCTCCCCCGCCAAAGGCACTCCCGTTCAGCGCTGCGATGATCGGTACCGGCATATCAAACAGCCTGTCGACTACGCTGCGAATCCGTCGTATTAATTTCTCAACAGGGGCCCGATCATGGGTTTCAAGCACCTCGACGAGGCCCGCGACCTGTGGATTGTCCACGTTGACGTCAAACCCGGCACAGAACGACTGATCGCCTGCGCCTGTCAGTATCACAACACGGGGAAGCTTCTGCTTCAATTGCGTGATGACCCCGTCGAATTCGTTCCACATGGCCTCGTTGAAGGCGTTCCGTCTCTCGGGTCTCTCGAACCGTACAATCGCGATATGATCCAGATATTCCAAACTAATACCGTAGTCAGCCATTTTCGTATCAACCCCCGTTACCATTCCATTTTAGAGTGTTCCATCCAGTTTGTCGGCTACCGGTTCCTTGCAGGCACGGCACTGTCGCGCCCCCCTGAAGAGGGGCTTGCCGCATGAAGGACAGTGGTACCGTTCACACTCCGCGCGGGCCCATTCAACGCTGCCTTTTTCATCACCGTCCTTGGCTACCTTGGCCCGCCAGAGGGGAATCGTCCTTTCCATCACTCGTACGCCGGTCGCAAGGGGAAAATCCTGTATCATACGACAGGGCCACTCTTCACATTGATGGCATGAGTAGTATCCCTTTGATTTTACGCAATCCCGTATCGAACACGTCGTACAGAAAGCGTAGAGATTCTTCGGCGGATCCGGCTGCATGCATCCCAGACACTGTGTCTCTTCGGGTTTCGTCCCGTAGAGATTTGCCATGACCGTCTTGAACTTCTCGTTTCCGTCTCTCGTCGCGATGTAGACGCCGCACGCGCCGCAGTAAAGACCGCACGGCGCCATCAGATCCCTGTTCCTGATTTCCTCTTCACCCCATCCTTCCAATTGCATGTCCCCCTTATCTGACTAGACATAAAAGCGAATATTTTTTAACCACATGTTCGTATTTATCTCAACCTGGAAATATTCTCCCCCCCACGAGATCCAGGGGAAACCATACCCCTTTAAAAATTTTTGTCAAGGAATTATATATAGTTGAAGGTTTGGGTCGGCAACAGACGATTTTCACCGACATATCGAGTGCTTTTCAAAAGTCCTGATGTCAGTAACAAATGATATGTCCGGTTTATAGCACATAAACTGTCCGGTTTGATAGTGTCACCGATGGAGGTGACGGATGAGACGGACGGAGATACGACAGGAGAACCGGAAGATGCGATTTGAAGAGGTATATTTGGGAT
>JAUSPK010000140.1 GCA_030655735.1 Syntrophales bacterium
TTCCAGTACCATTGCCAAAGAGATGGGTCTTTCAGAGGAACAGGTTGAAGGAGTCCGCATGGCCGGGATTATTCATGATCTCGGCAAGATATCTATCCCTGCCGACATTCTGAGCAAGCCGGGTAACTTATCCAAACTCGAATTCGATCTCATAACATCTCATCCACGGGTCGGTTACGACATATTAAAGACGATAGAATTTCCATGGCCGGTTGCTCAAATCGTGCTTCAACATCATGAGAGGATGGATGGTTCCGGCTATCCGCAAGGATTATCGGGTAACGATATTCTCCTGGAAGCGAGGGTCCTGGGAGTAGCAGATGTTGTTGAAGCCATGGTTTCTCACCGACCTTACCGGTCGGCTCTTGATGTAGATAAGGCATTGGAGGAAATCTCAAATAACGGTGGCAGTGTCCTTTATGATGCCGAAGTTGTGGATGCCTGTTTGAGGCTTTTTGCCGAGAAAGGGTTTGAGTTCGAGGAATAGATGCATCGATATCAAAAAAACACTATCCCACTGCTTCAAGATGGCGAGCACATAATCCTGCAAAGCCAGGGGGCATATAAGAGCAATTCTCGCTCGGGGTGGAAGATAGCCTGGTGCTTTCTGACCAACCGGCGATTTGTAATATACCAGGGATCAGCAATCAGATTCGACATCCCACTTGACGATATTACAGACCTGGTGACGGAAAAGGTTCACTATGTTATCAGAAAAAAAGAGGCGTTCTGCCTTTTTTATAACTCAAAAAAGGGTCCTGCAAAGAGCAGGATCTGGTTTGTCACATCGGACTTAGATGACTGGAAGACAAAGATCCATCAGGCATGCATTTTAAAGGTCGATGTGGCGACGGTCGAAAAGATTGCAGGCGGACTGGATCATGATGGTCAGGATATCCTGTGGTACCTGTGGGACAAAAGCCACGCCAGAATCGATCAGTTAGCTGAACTCATTAATGCTTCTAACCATATGCATGTGCTTATGAATATAAGGGAAACGATTAACCCCGTCGCTGAAAAAATAATCGGATGTCCGATACTTTCCTTCGAGAGGTCAAAGGTTGATCCGGAGACGGGGAAGGCGGTTTTGTTCAGCTGGTGGTTGATGGGAAATCATGATAAATGGACACAAAGCGATGAGCGCCTGCTGGACATATTCGATGAAGATTCCTGCATACAGGTCGTTATGGAAGTAAAAGGAATAGAGGTGTCTGATTTAAGGCTGGACGTTGAAAGAGATCAGATCGCTGTGAGGTCTGTGAAAACCGGTTCTACATGGAAGGAAATCATCAATTTACCTGCTGAAATAGATCCTGACAGCCATGAAATGCACCTGAAAAACAACCTGCTGGAGATCAAATTGTCCAAAAGGACTCAGTGATTAGTGGTTAGTGGTCAGTGGTCAGTCTTCAATATTCAACAATTAATTGCTCCCCCGGAGGTTAGCAATGCTGTCTCATCATGTGCCTGAATATCTCCAGAACAAAGATTTAAGATTAATCCTTTTCGGCGGAAAAGGCGGTGTGGGCAAGACTACCATGGCGGCAAGCGCTGCTATCCATCTTGCCCAATCATATCACAACGAAAAGAAGGTGTTGGTGGTTTCGACCGACCCCGCACATTCTTTGGGGGATAGCTTTGGAATAGAGTTAGGGGATAAAGTTACAGAAGTACAGGGATCAGGGGTCAGGGGTCAGGGGTCAGACCAGCAACGAGCAACGAGCGGCGAGCAACAACCAGTGACCAATGACCAATGTCCAATGACTAATTTATATGCCCGTGAGCTGGACACGTCCAGGTTGGCGGACGAATTCAAGGAGAAGAATGAAGCTGTTATTAAAAAATTGGCCGACAGGGGAACCTATTTCGACCGGCAGGATATCGCGGAATTTTTCGATCTTTCACTCCCCGGTATGGATGAGGTGATGGCCGTTATTGAAATGGCCAATCTCATACGCGATGAAACCTGTGATATCCTGGTAGTGGACACCGCTCCCACCGGGCATACAGTCAGGATGCTTAACCTGCCCGAACAGATGCAGAAGTGGATTGAAGTAATGGACATGATGCAACATAAACACCGCTACATGGCCACGCACTTTACGGGGAGAAAATACATAAAAGATGAGTGCGATTTATTCCTTGATAACCTTTCGTCGGACATCGACAGGGTTAAGAAGCTGCTTTCCAACAGTCAGACAACCCGCTTTGTCCCCGTGACTATACCTGAGCCCATGAGTATCTATGAAACTGAAAGAATGCTCATATCGCTCGAAAAGATCAATATTCCGGTGAAGGATATAATAGTCAATCGCGTGATGGAGAGTGACGGCTGCGAGTTTTGCAGGCTGAAAAAGGAGGACCAGAAAACCCCCTTGGCTGAAATCGAGGATAAATTTTCTCGATATAACCTGATTAAGGTTCCCCTGTTTCCCCTGGAAATCCGGGGAGTAGACGGATTAAAGGGGCTGGCGGACTATTTCTCAGGCAAATCCTGGCCGGTGGAAATCGAGAAGGATGATCAGCCGGATGAAGATCCCGGAACGTATGTGACCCTGAGCCCTGATCTTGAATTTATTATCTTTGGAGGCAAGGGCGGAGTCGGCAAGACAACCCTGGCTTCCGCCACTGCCATTCATCTGGCCCGACGAAATCCGGGAAAAAAGGTTCTCATCTTTTCAACCGATCCGGCTCATTCATTATCCGATTCCTTCAAGTTATCTATCGGGGATGAAATTACGCCGATAGACTGGTCAGGGATCAGTGGTCATGGGACAATCCGCAATCCGCAATCCGCAATCCGCAATCTGTACGCCCTTGAGATAAACGCAGATGAGTTGTTTGAAAATTTCAAACGAAATTTCAAAGAAGACATAGAGGAGATATTCGATAAATTTTTAGGAAGGGGGTTTGACATCAAATTCGACCGCGAGGTCATGACGGAGCTTTTTACTCTTGCACCCCCGGGGCTGGACGAGATTATGGCCCTGGACACGATCATGGATCTGAGGAAAGAAGGAAAATATGATCTCTTCATCCTTGATACATCGCCTACAGGCCATCTGCTTCGCTTTTTGGAACTTCCTGATATGGTCAGGGAATGGTTGAAGGCGTTTTTCAGGCTGCTTTTGAAATATAAGGGGGTTGTCAGGCTGACAAAGGCAGCTGAAAGGGCGCTGGCTATGTCCAAAAACGTCAGAAGGATTCAGGAAACCCTGACGTCTCCTGATAGAACGGATTTCGTCGGAGTTACTATTCCTGAGGCCATGGGCGTCCTCGAACTGGAAAGGCTGATTGGATCTCTGGATAATTCCGGGATCCCCTGCAATAATATCGCAATCAATATGGTCATCCCGCAGACGGATTGTGATTTCTGCTCATTAAAAGGGGCGGAGCAGCAGGGGTATATAAAAGAGATTCGTTCAAGGTATCCCGACCGTACCGTTACAAAAATACCCTTGTTCCCCCATGAGATCCGGGGAGTGGACAATTTAAGCAGGATTGGCGAAATTATGTTCCAATTTTCAAGTTCAGCCTCGGATTTACCGCCGCTTTAACCAGGTGGAGCATAAATGATCTTTACGAGTAAATTTCCATTCGAAAGGCTTTGCAATCCCCTCATAATACTGTTGGAAGCCTGAGATACGCTCCTTAAGAGCCTGGAGTGAAAGAAAATCATTTGGCGTAAGAGCCTTTCGTTGAAGAACCAAAAAATAGATTTCGATCTGGTTGAGCCAGCTGGCACGGACAGGGCCACGGATAAGCGCAAGATTTGTATAGTTGCCTTACAAACGTTCGATAGATTTTGAACCACGATGAGCAGAACCATTATCGACATCCAGAAAAGTTGCGATTTTTTCTTGATTATAGCCGGAGTCTGGAATAGCATAACGGCTTGAAAGATTCAGGGGTGCTTGGGGCGTAGTGATCCCGGGCTGAGATGATACCCTTTGAACCGGATCTGGGTAATGCCAGCGCAGGGAGATAGGATTCAGCATCTTTTCAAGGCGTACCCATTATCGGGTACGCCTTTTTTGTTTCTGCCAGGGAGCGAACTGCATGAATAAGATAATCTTTGTCATATCGGGCGGTGTCATGGATGATCCGCTGTTTCTTTATGATGAGATCAGAAGCGCCGGCGATCCGGTGGTTATATGCGCCGACGGCGCGGCGCAAAAATTGGTGGCGTCTGATATAACGCCCGATTATATTGTGGGCGATATGGATTCTATTGATGAAGACACCCTGAGATATTTCGAGGCAAAGGGGAGCGGGATCATCAGGTATCCCGGAGACAAGGATGAAACCGACACGCAGCTTGCGCTCGAGTACGCATTCGAGATGGGCTCGGACCAGATACACATATTCGGCGCCCTCGGGGGGAGGATCGACCACGCGCTGGCGAATATATCTCTCCTTGTAATGTGCGTGAAAAGAGGCGTTGACGCGAAAATAATTGATAAGGATTGCGAGCTTTTTGTCATTGACCGGTCATGCGTGATCAATGGCAGAGAGGATGAAACAATTTCTCTGATCCCCCTGTCTACGGATGTCACGGGGATCACCCTCGAAGGTTTCATGTATCCTCTCTCCGACGGGGTGATGGAGATTGGAAGACCATACGGCGTAAGCAACAGACTGACCGGAGCGAGGGGAAAGATCTCGGTGGAAGCCGGTTATCTCCTGATTATACGCCAGATTGGAATATAGTATCGTGCTAATCAGGAAATGTTATTTCGACCATCTTTCTGTCATTTCGACCGCAGGGAGCTATAGTACCCTTTAGGGTGAAATCTTAGATTTCTCAGTCGTCAGGACTCCTTCGAAATGACAGAGTATCAGTAGCATGACACCATCCTTTTCCGGCAGGAAGGGGTGTGGATTGTAAGGAGAAAAAGAAATGACGGTAGCAAGAGTGTTGACTATAGCGGGGTCGGATTCCGGCGGCGGAGCCGGGATACAAGCGGACCTCAAAACCATTACGGCGCTCGGAGGGTTCGGCATGAGCGTGATCACGGCCCTGACCGCTCAGAACACGCTGGGCGTGCATGGGATTCACGAGGTCCCCACCGATTTTATAGAAAAGCAGTTTGACGCGGTGGCCACCGATATCGGTGTCGATGCCGCGAAGACGGGGATGCTCTCCAGCTCAGAGATCATGCTGGTCGTCGCGGAAAAGATAAAGCAGTACGGGATAGAAAAACTCGTCGTTGACCCCGTGATGGTGGCCAAGGGGGGCGCGATGCTTATACGGCAGGAGGCGAAGCAGACACTGATCGACCGGCTTCTGCCGCTGGCCTTTGTGATTACCCCGAATATCCCCGAGGCCGAAGAGCTGACCGGGATGAAGATCGCGACCGTCGATGACATGCAGGAGGCGGCCGTCTCCATTTATCGAATGGGGGCGAAGAATGTTTTCCTTAAAGGGGGGCATATGTCGGGGGATGCCTTCGATCTTCTCTATGACGGCACGAATTTCCATCAGTTTGTATCGGAGAGGGTAGACACGAAGAATACGCACGGCACCGGATGCACCACCTCCGCCGCCATCGCTACGGGACTTGCCCAGGGGATGAATGTTTACGAGGCGGTCAGCAGGGCGAAGGAGTACATAACGGAGGCCATACGGTCATCCTTAACCATCGGTGGCGGTCACGGGCCGACCAATCACATGGCCGGTATCTTCAGGGAGTGCGAGCGGTACCGGTGCATCATGGACCTGAAGGCCGCCGTCGAGCTTTTGAAGAGCAAGAAGTGCGGCAACATCATCCCTGAAATACAGTCGAATCTTGCCTACGCCCTGCCGTATGCCCGTGGGGTGGATGATGTGGCGGCCGTTCCGGGGAGGATCATACGGGTGGGTGAAAAGGCCGAAACGCTCCACGATCCGGAGTTTGGCGCTTCGAGCCACGTCGCCGGGATTGTGCTCACGGTCATGCGATACGACGAGTCCTTTCGCTCTGCCATGGATATAAGGTTTTCGGAGGAGATTGTCAGGGTATGCGGGGAACTGGGTTACGATGTCGACTCCTTCAGCAGGTCTGATGAACCCGCAGAGATAAAGGAGAAGGAAGGATCTTCCCTTGAGTGGGGGACGAATTCTGTCTTATCCAGGCGTGACACAATTCCCGATGCCATCTTTGATTGCGGCGACGTCGGGAAAGAGCCGGTGGTCCGGGTCCTGGGGCGGACACCCGCGCAGGTTGTAGAAAAGGTTTTTAGTATATCGAAGAGATTGTAAAAGTCTATGTAATAGTCAACAACCGATGGCTTTGTAAAAAGTTCAAAATCTCCTCCCCCTTGATGGGGGAGGGTTAGGGTGGGGGTGAGAAGTGGTTGTATTTCGCATAGCATTTGCCCCCTCCCCTTAATCCCCTCCCACTAGTGGAGGGGATTAAGGGGTACATCACAACTAAAAGGAGAAAGAGTAATATGGCGCTGAATGAGGTAGTTATAACAAAAGCAATTATCGAACGGTTTTCCGAGAAGTTTCTTGAATATACCGATGTTGATACGGCCATTGTGGGCGCGGGCCCTGCCGGTCTTGTGGCAGCCTATTTCCTGGCAAAGGCCGGCAAGAAGGTCGCGCTCTTTGAGCGGAAGCTCAGTGTCGGCGGTGGTATGTGGGGCGGCGGCATGATGTTCAATGAGATCGTGGTCCAGGAGGAGGGCAAGGAAATCCTCGACATCTTTGGTATCGGAACGAGAGAATATCAAACGGGCTACTACACTGCTGACGCGGTTGAGTCCGTTACCACAATCTGCTCCCACGCCACGAAGGCCGGTGCGAAGGTCTTTAACTGTATGAGTGTCGAGGATGTTATCATTCGTGAGGGGTGTGTGACAGGTCTCGTTATTACGTGGTCCCCGGTGGAGATGGCAGGGCTGCATGTCGATCCGCTTTCGATTGCTGCAAAACATGTGATAGATTCAACGGGGCATGCCACGGAGGTCCTTCATGTGATCGAACGAAAAGCCGACGTCGTCTTGAATACACCGACGGGAAAGATAATGGGTGAGCGCTCCATGTGGGCGGACAAGGCGGAACGTTTGACGCTTGAGAACACTAGAGAAATATGTCCCGGCGTATATGTTGCCGGGATGTCCGCCAATGCGGCGTTTGGCGGTCCCAGGATGGGCCCCGTATTTGGAGGGATGTTGCTTTCCGGAAAGAAAGTGGCGGAGCTTATTGTTGCCGCCGGGTAGATAGTTGTTGAAAAGAGGAGCTGTGAGATGACGCAATTGGAGATGGCCCGTAAGGGCGGGATATCGGAAGAGATGGAGATGTGCGCTCGTCAGGAGGGAGTGCCTCCGGAGTTTATCCGGAAGGGAGTTGAAGAGGGCACCATTGTAGTGGTTCGAAACAACAGACATGGCTCTATTATGCCCCTTGCCATAGGAAAGGGACTCAGGACAAAGATCAATGTCAATATCG
>JAUSPK010000146.1 GCA_030655735.1 Syntrophales bacterium
ATTCACCAGCCCCAGCGTGTTCGGCCCGAAGCCCCGAATGTCGGCGGAGCGCAGGATCGACCGGATCTCTTCCTGTATCGCCCTCCCCTCTGCACCCGACTCGGCAAACCCCTCGGAGGAGATCACCACCCCCTTCACCCCCTTGCGGGCACAATCTCTCAGTGCCCCCGGAACCGCCCGGGGGGGAATGATCATGGTGGCCAGATCAACGTCAAAGGGGACCTCGTCAAGGTTGGTGTAAAACGTGACTCCCCGGAACTCACCCCCGCGCGGGTTTATCCCGACAACCCGGCCCTTGAAACCCGACTGACGCAGCACCTCGATGAGCAGGCCCCCCGGTTTGAATGGGTCCTGTGAGGCGCCGAAGATGGCAATACTGTTGGATTCCATTACGTCGCGGACTGGTCGCATCTTTTCCCCCTCTGTTCTGTTCGCTCCCGGCTTCCGCCTGTGGTCTGGAATGCCTGACAGGGCAAGAAGCCCTCGCGTGAGCCACAATAAAAAGAAGGTGCCGCTATGTCAAGAAGAAAGAGATGTGGGGTATCGCCGGCATCTTCGGGGTTGGCCGAGGTTTTCTAAAGGACTACTCGTGGCGGAGGAGAAAAATCCCCCTATGCTACCATCGTCAAAAGGGTTCAGTATCCCCGGGTAAGATCGACCACGCTTTCCATCTTACCGGATCCGGCAAGATAGACCTCAAGGTTGCGAAGGATAATGTCCATCCCCCGATCCATATATTTGAGGGACATCCCGCAGACATGGGGGGTAATGATGACGTTATCCAGGGTCCACAGGGGGCTGCCGGTCGGCAGCGGTTCGACGGTAAAGACGTCGCTGACCAGGGCGCGGATCGTCCCCTTTTGGAGGGCCGTAATAAGGTCCTCCTCCTTCACCGTCGCCCCCCTCCCCATATTGATAAAACAGGCCGTCTTCCTCATCAGATCGAAACACCCCTTGTCGATCACCCCCCGCGTCTGGACCGTATCGGGGAGGAGATTGATCACGTAGTCGCTCTGCCTGAAGATCTCCTTCATCTGATCGAAGCCGTAGACCTGCTCCACATACTCGGCCGCTTGGGGGGTGCGCTTGGCGCCGATTACCCGCATCCCGAAACAGGAGGCCCTCTCAGCAATTTCAAGGCCGATACTCCCCAGGCCGAGGATGCCGAGGGTGGAGCCGTAAATCTCTCCCTGGGGTACCGAGCGGTTCCACCTTCCCTCTATCTGGTTTCTGAACATGAGATGAGAGTTCCGCGCGAGATTGATCATCGCCGCGATGGCATACTCCGTCATAAATATCTTGTGAATCCCCCTGCCGCTGGTAATAATAATGCCCCGCTGGCGGAGCGTATCCAGGGGGAGCATATCGATCCCAGCCGTCATTGCCTGTATCCACCTGAGGTTGGGGGCATCGTCTAGCATCTCGGCCGTAATCGTATGGAAAAAGGTGATAAGGATCTCGGTATCCCTGAACTGTTCGGCAAAGAGTGCCCTGTCGGTACAGACGACGACATCGCACCCGCCACAGCCTTTTTTCAGTTGTTCGACATGATCTTTCCCCAGATCAAAGTCTACGAGTATCTTTTTCATCGTGCGCCCCCCTTCGTTACTACACGCAAAACAGGTGATACCATAAAGGCTTTCGCAAAAACTCTACCACAAAAAAGGGTGGTAGTTACAACTTTTTTATTGACTCGTCTCCGCCCGGATATGCTCGACGGTATCCCTGATCTCGATAGACATTGACCGTTTCAGAGGGAGTTCAACATCGCCCTGTACAAGGCAAAGGAAGATGGTCGCAATCGGGTGGTGGTATTTCGAGAAGATCAGTGACGCCGGGCCCGCTCCCGAAACCTAACCGCGTTCACAGGTCTTGTGAAAACTGATTTCAGGCCATTTTTCGATGAAGCGCGCGAGCCGCCACTCGCTGGAGGTGAGAAAGGTCAGATACCCTTCGGCGTCACGGGCCAGAGATGACCGGTTTTCCTCTTCGAACTCCTTCAGGCGATTCTGGTCGTCGCAGGTCACCCAGCGCGCGACCCCGAACGGCACCTCGTCGTACAGGGTATTGGCCCCGTACTCGGCCCGCAGTCGCTCCGACGTCACCTCAAACTGAAGAGCCCCTACCGCCCCCAGTATGTAGTCACTCCCCCCCAGCGGCCGGAATATCTGAACAGCCCCCTCCTCGGAGAGTTGCAGAAGCCCTTTCTGGAGCTGCTTGCTCTTCATGGGATTCTCAAGCCGTATCCGCCGGAAGTGTTCCGGGGCGAAGTTGGGAATACCGGTGAACTTCAGGGGTTCCCCCTCGGTAAAGGTATCCCCGATCTTGATCGTGCCGTGATTGTGAATTCCGATGACATCCCCCGGATAGGCCTCCTCGACATTGGCCCGGTCCTGCGACATGAAGATGGTGGCGTTGGCGATGACGATCTCCTTGCCGATCCGGAGGTGCACCACCTTCATCCCACGGCGGAAGGTCCCCGAACAGACGCGCAGAAAGGCGATCCGGTCGCGATGTCCGGGGTCCATGTTCGCCTGGATCTTGAAGACAAAACCGGAAAAGGCCTCCTCATAGGGGGAAACCTCCCTGGTCAGCGTGGCGCGCGGCGCGGGTGCAGGGGCCATCTGGACAAAGGCTTCGAGCAGTTCCTTCACGCCGAAGTTATTGACGGCGCTGCCGAAAAAGACAGGGGTCTGGTTTCCCTTCAGATATTGTTCCATCTCGAAGGGAGCGGCAGCCCCCTCCAGGAGCCCTATCTCATCGCGAAGTTCCCCCGCCTGGCTGCCCAAAAGCTCGTCCAGGCGAGAATCGGACAGATCGTGTATCGTGACACCCCCCCGGGGCTGCCTGCTTCCACCGGGCGTAAAGAGGTGCAGTTCGTGTCGATAGAGATTGTAGACCCCCTTGAAGGATTTGCCCATGCCGATCGGCCAGGAGAGCGGAACGCACTCGATCTGGAGCTTCTCTTCAATGTCCGAAAGCAGATCCAGGGGCCGAAGACCTTCACGGTCCAGCTTGTTGATAAAGGTAATGATCGGGGTGTTCCGCATGCGGCACACCTCCATGAGCTTTTCCGTCTGCGGCTCCACCCCTTTGCCGCTGTCGATCACCATCAGGGCGCTGTCCACGGCGGTCAGAACTCGATAGGTGTCCTCCGAAAAATCCTGGTGGCCAGGGGTATCAAGAAGGTTGATCTCATAATCCTGGTAGTTGAATTTCATGACCGAGGTCGTCACCGAGATGCCCCGTTCCTTTTCGATGTTCATCCAGTCGCTCGTCGCGTGGCGCGCGGCCTTCCGGGCACGTACCGCCCCGGCCTGCTGTATCGCCCCGCCAAAAAGCAATAGTTTTTCAGTCAGGGTCGTCTTCCCGGCATCGGGGTGACTGATGATCCCGAAATTGCGGCGCCGGTCCACTTCTCTTCGATGGTGCTTGTCCACTCTCTCCAACCTCACACGGTTCATAGGCACAAAAAACCGGACCCTCAGGGCCCGGTCAGAAACGCGCATTCATATACTACTTTACGCAAAAGGTCAATGCGTTATCCCGACCCCT
>JAUSPK010000162.1 GCA_030655735.1 Syntrophales bacterium
CGACAACGGCCTTGAGCTTCTTGCTCCCGAAGACCGCCCCCAGTCCCAGCCTCCCGAAGTGCCTGAAGGTCTCTGTCGTCACGCACGAATAGGTGATCAGTTTTTCGCCCCCCTTGCCGATGCGCATGATCGTTCTCAGGCCGGATCCGGGTTCATTCTCTCGGATGATGCGCCCTGATGAGAAGTTGCCCATTCCCCACAGTGTTGAGGCATCGCGGAAGTGTACCTGGTGGCTCTCGATGGAGAGGTAGACCGGCATGGTGCTCGCGCCCTTGATGACGATGGCGCCGTATCCCGCCATGCGGATCGCGATGGCGCTCCTGCCCCCGCAATGGCTCTCACCGAGGTTCCCGGTCAGGGGGGATTTGAACATGGAGACGGTCTTCGAGGCGAGTGGGAAGAGGGCCGTCAGGGGGCCGACGGCAAAGATGATGGGGTTGTCCGGTCCCAGGGGATCGCACTCCTCGGGACACTCCTCGTGCAGAAGCTGTGTGGCGACGCCGGTGCCCCCCAGGTATTTCTCGAAGAGGTCGGGTCTCCTCTCAACCTTGAACGTTCTTCGTGTCAGGTTGATATAGAGAATATTCTCAAGGGAATCATTCTTCAACATTTTCGACCTCCCTCTTCTGCATCCCCAGGACGCCGTAAGGGCAGAAATCCACGCAGTAGCCGCAATGCAGACAGATCATCGGCTTGTTGGTCTCGTCATTCCAGTACACCGCTCCGATAATGCAGGCCTGCTGACAGTGGCCGCACCCGATACACTTGTCCGGGAGGACTCGCACCCCGCCTCCTCCCTCTCTCGGGATCAGGGCCCCGGTGGGACAGACCTTCGCGCAGGGGGGATCGCTGCACGCCCTGCAGACGACGACGGAAAACCCCCTCTCCATCCCTCCGATCGATCTCACACCGATACAGGACCTGGCGAGCCCGGCCTCCCCTACCCTCCGCGAGCAGGCGAACATGCAGCTCTGGCAGCCGACACATTTCTCCGTCTCCAAAACAGCGAGTCGCACAAACACCCCCTTTTTACCCTTTTACCTTTTTATGCTGGAATTTTATACTCCTGAGCCACCTATCGCAATAGATATTTCGGTCCCGGACTTTTTTTGAGTGAAAATCAACGGAAAATAGGTCAGATTCACCGCCTGCCGGGCCCTGTGAGCGGAATATCTCCTCCCTGAAATGGCCCAGGAAATCGTAACTCTTTGAAATAAGCGATAAAAAGAAATTAAGGCACGGGATTTGCTTTATAGACACATAAAGGCCAGGCCACATACTTTATGGATATAACCATCGGCAATCTTTAGAAATTATAAAATTGTTTACAAGATAAACAATAATAAAGTATTGATCGGTGGTTTCATAGGCTTGCTCGGATATTCGCTACGTGCGGTATTTTTGCAAGCCATTTTTTTGTCGTCCCCCCAACAGCCCCCCGGAACAGCTTGACATAATCGGCATTATCCCTTAGAAGGTAGTCGCGTTTTTCTGCCGCCGTTTTATCCGCGACTA
Source organism: Syntrophales bacterium (assembly GCA_030655735.1). GTDB lineage: Bacteria > Desulfobacterota > Syntrophia > Syntrophales > UBA2210 > UBA6078. The sequence goes on from JAUSPK010000162.1 coordinate 1,516, forward strand.
ACAAGGGGATTTTAATGATATTAGAACAGACCGGAAAGATATGTGACGGGTTGTATGCCACGGGGCACTATTCAATACCCGCCTTCCTCCTGACAAGCCCGGCTCCCGTCCTCTTTGACGCGGGGGTGGCGGCCATGGGGCCTCACTACCTGAAAGACCTCGAAATGTATCTGGGCAAAGCGGACGCCCTGAGGTATCTCCTTCTGACACACTCGCACTATGACCACTGCGGCGCCGCCCCCTTTCTCAAGGATAAGATACCGGGCCTCCAGATAGGAGCGGATGCCCACGCCGCGGAGGTACTGCAAAGACCGGGCGCCGTGAAGCTGATACGCGCGCTGAACGACAATTTTGTGGAGGTCTTCAAAGGGACCATAGGGATCGAGAAGATTCCCTTCGGACCGATAGCGGTCGATCTGATACTGAAGGACGGTGACGAGCTGGACTGCGGCGGGGGATGGACGGTACAGGTCATCGAAACGCCGGGCCACACCAATGACTGTCTGTCATACTACATACCGAAGATAAAGGCCCTGATAGCTGGGGAAGCGGTGGGTGTCTTCCACAACGACGGGATACAGCCGGAGTTTTCATCGAGCTACAGCGACTATATGACCTCCCTCGAAAAGGTGGCGGCGCTGGATGTGGAGATCCTGGCGCTGGCCCACAAAGGTGTCCTGACCGGAGATGACCCCGGGATATTTCTGAAGAATTCTATCGAAACGACCGTGTCATTCAAGGGACGCATAGAGGACTACCTCGACCGCTTCAGCGGCGACCGGGAAAAGGTGGTGGAGACCATCTTGGGGGAGGACTACGACGAGACGATACTGATGCAGCAGGACAAAAAGTCCTTCCTGCTAAACCTGCAGGCGCAGGTACGGGTTGTGGCCGAGGGAAAGTGACATTTGTCCTTGCGATAAGAGGGATAATCCCATATAAGGTTCCTGCCCGGGGAGCGGCAAGAAAGCCCCGGAGGACCTGTTAAAAATGGAGTCTCAGTAACTGAGTCTCATCGAAAGGAGATTGCATAGTGAATATTCTGATTTTTGGACCAAACGGAAGCGGCAAGGGAACCCAGGGCGCGATTGTTCAGAAGAAGTTCGGTGTGGCTCACATCGAGACGGGTGTTATCTTCAGGGAGAACATCTCCAAGGGAACGAAACTGGGAAAACAGGCTAAGGGGTTTATCGACAAGGGTGAACTGGTGCCTGATGATATTACGGTCCCCATGATACTGAACCGCCTGAAAGAGGACGACTGCAAGGATGGCTGGCTCCTGGACGGCTTCCCGAGGAACCTGGCCCAGGCAAAGGCCCTGTATGAGGCCCTGGAGAAGGAAGGGATCAAGCTGGACTACGTCATCGAGATCATACTGGACAGGCAGACCTCCAAGAACCGGATCATGGGACGGAGACTCTGCGCGAAGGATAACAATCATCCGAACAATATCTATATCGACGCGATCAAGCCGAACGAGAAGGACGGGACCTTCACGTGCCGCGTCTGCGGCGGAGAGCTGAGCGCCCGTGCCGACGACCAGGACGAGGCGGCTATCGGCAAGAGGCACGACATCTACTATGACACAGCGACGGGAACCACCGCCGGCGTCAATTATTTCAAGGAGCGGGCAGTAGTGATCGGGGTTGACGGTCTGCCCAGCGTCAAAGAGGTCAGCGAGGAGCTCCTCAAAAAATTAGGATAGCAAAAATCCGGAGAAGATTGTATAAAAGCCTTCCCTCATGCAAATGGGAAGGCTTTTTACTTATTATGAAGAATATACGCAATTTCAGCATAATAGCACATATAGATCACGGTAAGTCCACCCTGGCCGACCGAATGATCCAGCACAGCGGTGTGATCGACGCGCGCAACTTCAAGAATCAGATTCTCGACAATATGGACATCGAGCGCGAACGGGGAATCACCATCAAGAGCCAGGCCATCACCCTCCCCTTTCGGAGCAAAGACGGCAAGGATTACACCCTCAATCTTATCGACACCCCCGGGCATGTGGATTTTTCCTACGAGGTCTCACGGTCGCTCGCGTCCTGTGAAGGCGTTCTGCTTCTGATAGACGCCGTCCAGGGGGTCCAGGCGCAGACCGTGGCGAACCTGTACATGGCCATGGAGCACGACCTGGAGATCATCCCGGTGATCAACAAGATCGACCTCCCCTCGGCCGATGTGGAACGGGTCATGGAGCAGATCGATTCGGAGCTCGGGCTCGATCCCTACACGGCCCTCGCCTGTTCGGCCAAGGAGGGAACGGGCGTTGAAGAGATCATGGAGGCGATCGTCCAGAAGATCCCCCCTCCGAAGGGAGATCCGAAGGCCGAGCTGGCTACCACGATCTTCGACGCGAAGTACGATGCATTCCGGGGGACCATCATACACTGCCGCGTGATCGACGGAACCGTGAGAAGCGGCGATATCATACGGCTCATGCACAAAGGAACCACCCACAGGGTCGAAGAGGTCGGGCACTTCCTCCTCCCGCGTCAAAAGGATGAAAGCTTGTCTGCGGGCGACGTGGGATACATCATTGCCGGGATCAAGACGGTGTCGGACGTCCAGATCGGGGACACGATCACCTCCGACAGGCGCCCCTGCAAAAAGCCCCTCCCCGGCTTCAAGGAATCGAAGCCCGTCGTCTTCGCCTCGATCTACCCCATCGCCTCGGACGATTACGAGGAGCTGGCGGTGGCCCTCGAAAAATACAAGCTGAATGACGCGTCTTTTGTCTATCAGAAGGATTCATCCGTCGCTCTCGGCCAGGGGTTCCGGTGCGGGTTTTTGGGCCTTCTCCACCTCGAGATCGTTCAGGAAAGACTGGAGCGGGAGTACGATCTGTCCATCATCCTCTCCGTCCCCAGCGTCAGGTACCGCTTCACGCTGACCGACGGCACCGTGCTCTACATAGACAATCCGGCGCATTACCCCGACTCCATGTCGATCGCCAAGAGCGAGGAGCCGTACATACGGGCGGCCATGATGTTCCCGGAACGCCACATGGGGGCCGTCATGAAGCTGTGCAAGGAAAAGAGGGGGGAGAACTCGACCCTCAGCTACCCCAGCCCGGGGCGCATCGAGCTGGTGATCGAGATGCCCCTTGCCGATGTCATATACGATTTCTACGACCGCCTGAAATCCGCTACCCAGGGTTACGGCTCCTTCGATTACGATATAATCGACTACCGGGAGAGCAGTCTCATCCTCCTCGATATACTAGTCAACGGTGAGCGGGTGGACGCCCTGTCCCAGATCGTGTTTCGCGGCACCGCCCGTGAGCGCGGCCTGCGCGCGTGCGAGAGGCTGAAGGAGGAGATTCCCCGGCAGATGTTCAAGATCGCCATCCAGGGGGCCATCGGCGGCGAGATCATATCGCGCACCACCATAACCCCCTACCGCAAGGACGTAACCGCGAAGTGCTACGGCGGCGACATAACACGCAAGAGAAAGCTGCTGGAGAAACAGAAGAAGGGGAAGAAGCGGATGAAGATGGTCGGGTCCGTCGCGATCCCCCAGAGCGCCTTCATCGCGATCCTGAAATCGGACAACACGTAAAGACAATGTTTAATTTTGAATTTTTGATTTTGAATTAAAAGGCATTCAAAATTGATAAGTTCGTAAAAAGTCAAATTCGATGAATATGTCATTTCGACCATAGGGAGAAATCTTATCTTTTCAGCACGTTACGTTTTAAAGATTTCTCGTTTCACTCGAAATGACAAGCTGAGGAGACTTGGTCACGTCAAGTAATGTTCGCAATTTCGAGTAATGAGGTCATCGATATCTCCGGTTTATGCTGCCTGTTGTAAAGTCAAACGCTGTTCCTCAATGAGTGACTGTTTAATGTAACACTTCCCCGTGGACCAGTCCTCGCCATACTCGATGAGATATGAGGTAATAAGCCTCAGATAGGAATCCATACTAGGAAAGATCCCCACGACCCGTGACCGCCTCCGGATCTCTCGGTTCAGACGTTCGAGGGTGTTTGTAGAGCTGATCTTCCTGTGGTCAAAGGAGGAGTAAGCCAAGTACTGCAGGGCATCCTCCAGGCCCTCTTCCAGGGTAGCAATGGCCTGGGGAAACCGATCTCCATACTCGCTGGTCAGCATCCGGGCTGCCTGAATGGCTGCCTCCTTTGTCGGCTGCAGCCAGATGGCTTTCAGCTTCTCGGCAAACAGACTCTTCTCTTTGTGTGATACATGCGCCAGGATATTCCGCATAAAATGAACCTTGCATCTCTGCCAGCCACACCCCAGGAAGGCCTTCTGCACGGCTTTTCTCAGCCCTGTGTGGGCATCGGAGACACATAGCCAGACTGTTTCCAGCCCTCGTTGCTTAAGCTTGTCAAAGAGGATCCGATAGGTCTCTTCCGATTCGTTCATCATGGGCTCACAGGCCAGTATCTCGCGACGCCCCTCTGAGGTGATCCCGGCAACAACCATAACTGCCATGCTGATAACACGACCATCGAACCGAATCTTCTCATATAATGCATCAACCCAGATGACGGGATACTCTCTCTCCAAGGGACGAGATCGAAACCGCGCAACCTGGTCGTCAAGTTCCTTCGTCATCACCGATACCTGGCCGGCAGAAATACCCTCGATACCTAATGATCGAGCCAAACGTTCCATCTTCCGAGTGGATACACCGTTAATGAACGCTTCCTGCACCACCTGGATCAGGGCCTGTTCCGATCGCTTCTTCTCGGTCACAAAAAAGGGGACATACCCACCCTGACGGAGCTTCGGAACCAAAAGATATAGGGTGCCCAATCGGGTATCAAATCGCCGGACACGGGTCCCTGAAAAATGGGTCGTCCGATCTGATGTGTGCTTTCCCTTTACTGCTCCCACTTTCAGCTCTGACTCCACTTCCATCATCCTCTCCGTTAACCACTGGAGCATCGAATACAACGGATCTGACTCTCCCATAAAATGCAGTAGTAATTTCTTGTACGTCGAGGTATCATACTTCCGGGCCATCGCTCTTTCTCCTTTCATACGTGTTATCCCTAACACCCTTTTAGGAGATATCGATGGCCTATTGCAATACATCAAATTGCGAACTTTCTTTTACACTACCCGTGAAACCGGATTGAGTAGCTGATTAGAATGCAACCTTTACGCTGTACAAAGAGATGTCGCTCTGCTCAGAATCAGAAGGAGTAGACAAGGGAAGTAAAATACCAAATTATTGAACAGACCGCCAGCATTTTTTTCATTTTTTAAAGGGACTTGTCATGTGCGGGGAATAAGAGTGATTGAAGACATCAAAGTGTACATCAGGAACCGCCCTGGTGGTCTATGCGAGAGGCTGTTCTTCTATGCGAAGACAGGTGAGGGGGGAGCGCCCCTTTGTGTGAAGCAAGCGGCAGTCCCCTCTCTTACGCGTATTGCGCGATAAGCCCCGATTTTTCTATTGCAGGAGGACGGCCTGCGCGGCGGCAAGGCCCTCCCCATGTTCAAATTTATATCCCGCTTTCGCGAGTCCCGCCTCTATCGCTCCCACGGTTGCCAGGATGTCAGAAGCGCTCACGACGCCCATGTGTCCCACGCGGAAGTACTTCTCCCTGATTTCCGCGTGGAGACCTCCGGCGAGTATGACCCCGGCCTGTGCGATCAGCGGAAGCACGCTGCCGGTTATCCCTTCGGGGAAATAGGGGGCGGACAGGGTGTTGGCCGCTTTGCCCTCGCTCACCGGTATCTGCTTCAGGCCCAGGGCGGTCATGGCCGCCTTGAAGGCCTTGCTCATGAGACGGTGGCGGGCGAAGCGTGTATCCATTCCCTCTGCCAGTATCTGTTCGAGACTGACATTAAGTGCCCACACGAGATTGACCGCCTGCGTTCCGAAGTAGGCGGCCTTGCGATTCTCGTAAGACTCCATGATGGGGAGCCAGTTTGCCCAGTCGGAGTAATAGCTCCCGACGGGGGTCCGGCGGTTTTTGAATACCTCTATCGCTTTGGGACTCGCCACAAGAAGCGCCAGCCCGGGGGGGACGCCAACGGCCTTCTGGCAGGCGGTGAGGACGATGTCCACACCCCATTCCCCCTGACGCAGTTCTTCGCCGGCGACGGAGCAGACACCGTCCACGATGCTTAGGATGCCATACTTCCGGCACAGTCCGGCCAGGCCTTTGATGTCGGTGAGGACGGCGGTGGAGGTGTCAACATGTGTCACCGTCAACACCTTGTAATCGCCCTTCTTGATCTCGGCCTCAACCTCATCCAGAGAGGGGGCATCCCCTATGGCGGGCGTCTTCACGTGAGTGACCCGCGCTCCGTAGCGCTCCAGGATGACGCCGAAGCGATCGCTGAAATATCCCGTATTCACCACAAGGGCGGTATCCCCTGGTTCGATGACATTGCACGCGGCCATGTCCATCGCCATCGTTCCGGAACCGGCAACGATGAAGGGCTGCCCTCCGGGGGAGAGGAACACCTCGCGCGTCCGTTCGATCGCCTCCCCCATGCACTCGACAAAGGCGGGGGCCACGTGGCTCGTCGTCGGCATGGCCATCGCCCGCATCACCTCGGGGGTAAACTCGATCGGCCCCGGAATCATAAGAAGTTTTCTGTTCTTCATCAATAGTACCTCCCCTTTACATGTGTGACGTGAAACCACCTCAAAATATGAGCAACAACAAGAAGTCTCATTGCCCGTCCTGAGAATTTTCCTGAGGGTCCGGGAATGAAACCACCCTGATC
>JAUSPK010000165.1 GCA_030655735.1 Syntrophales bacterium
TCCAGCCGTTCCTTGATACCGTACAGTTCCCCATCGGTCCAGGCCTTCTCGTTCATAAATGTGGGGTCCAGGGTCTTTGAGGGTACGAACCTTTGCAGCACATAACGTCTGGCCCCCTCTATGATTGTACCTATCTTTTCCAGATCTTTTTCCGTCAGAAGGGTGCTTGGAAGGGTTGTCCTGAATTCATAATCGATCCCGGAGGCCATGATCATCTGTATACTCTCTGCAATATTCTCAGGGGCTATGGGGGCGTTGACAATTTTTTCATATTTTTCAAGGGGTGCCTTGATATCCATGGCTATGTAATCCAGGAGCCCTCCGGCGATCAGTTTCTTCAGGATTTTGGGGAGGGAACCATTGGTGTCAATTTTGACCAGATACCCGATCGACCGTACCTGCTCGATAAATTTGATCAGGCCGCGCTGCAGAAGGGGCTCTCCGCCGGTGATGTTCACGGCGTCGAGTTTTTCCCTTCGCCGTTCGAGGAAGGCCAGAATGTCATCCGTCTTCATGGTTTTTCGCTGCGAAGTCCCCTTTTTGGGGAGAGATGGCAGGACGAGTTCCGGGTTGTGACAGTATGGGCACCTGAAATTGCACCCCTGTGTAAATATGATGGCACAGATTCTACCAGGATAGTCGATAAGGGAAAATCTTTGAATGTCGCCGATCCGCATTTTATACCCGGAACAGTCGTCTGGTTCTGAACTCTTCCTGTTTTCCCTTGTTCCACTGTTTTACCGGGCGCAGGTACCCGACCACACGGGAAAAGACCTCACAGGGTTCCGCGCATATTGGGCATGTGTACTGCTCCCCGTTGAGATAGCCGTGGTTCGGACACACGCTGAAGGTGGGGGAAAAGGTGAAGTAGGGGAGGTGGTATCTGTCACAGATCCTTCGCACCAGAAGCTTTACGGCGGAGGGGTCTTCGATGCGCTCCCCAGCGTAGATATGAAAGACCGTTCCCCCCGTGTACCTGGTCTGGATTTCATCCTGGAGATCCAGCGCCTCAAAGAGGTCATCGGTAAAGTTGACGGGAAGCTGTGTGGAGTTGGTATAGAACATCTCCACATCCTTGTCTCTCGTCCCGTTCCCGGTGGCGCAGATGATGCTGGGGTATTTTTCCTTGTCTTTTTTTGCGAGGCTGTAGGAGGTTCCCTCGGCCGGAGTTGCTTCGAGATTATAGTTATTCCCGGTTTCCTCCTGGAATTCAAGGAGTCGATCCCTCATAAAATCGAGGACCCTTTTGGTGAATTCCTGTCCCTCAGGATCGGCAATGTCCTTTCCAATGAGGTTGAGGCATGCCTCATTCATCCCCACGAGACCTATCGTAGAAAAGTGGTTTTTCCAGTATTCACCAAAGCGCTGCTTCACATCTCTGAGGTAGTGTTTCGTGTAGGGATACAGGTCCTTATCGGTAAATTTCTCGAGGACCTTCCTCTTTGTCTCGAGGCTTTCCCGTGCCAGGGCCATCAGGCGGTCTACCCGTTCAATGAATTCATCCTCCGTTTTTGAAAGGTACCCGATCCTCGGCATGTTGATAGTTATGACGCCGATGGACCCTGTCAGGGGATTGGAGCCGAAAAGGCCGCCGCCCCTCTTCTCAAGTTCCCTGTTATCTATCCGTAAGCGACAGCACATGCTCCGTGCGTCTTCCGGGTTCATGTCGGAATTAACGAAGTTTGAAAAATAGGGTACGCCGTACTTTGCCGTCATTTCCCACAGGTAATCGAGGTCCGGATTGTCCCAGTCAAAGTCTTTGGTGATGTTATAGGTGGGAATCGGGAAGGTGAAGACACGTCCCTTGGCGTCCCCCTCGGCCATCACCTGGAGAAAGGCCTTGTTGAACATGACCATCTCTTCCTGGAATTCCTTGTAGGTCTCACTCTGCGGCACTCCCCCGATAATAACCCCCTGGTCGGCATAATACCTAGGCACCTTCACATCCAGCGTGACATTGGTAAAGGGCGTTTGGAACCCTACCCGCGTCGGGACATTGATGTTGAAGATAAACTCCTGAAGGGCCTGTTGTACCTCTTTGTAACCGAGACCATCGTACCGTATAAAGGGGGCGAGGAGCGTGTCGAAGTTTGAGAATGCCTGCGCACCCGCCGCCTCCCCCTGGAGTGTGTAAAAGAAATTAACGATCTGCCCGAGGGCGCTGCGCAGATGCTTGGCGGGCTTGCTTTCCACCTTCCCGGATGCCCCCTTAAACCCCTCTGTAAGAAGGTCGTAGAGATCCCACCCCACGCAGTAGACGGAGAGGATGCTGAGGTCATGGATGTGAAAATCACCCTCCACCTGGGCTTTTTTGATTTCATCGGTATATATCTTATTTAACCAGTATACCTTACTCACTTCGGATGAGAGGTAGTTGTTGAGTCCCTGAAGCGAGTAATCCATATTGCTGTTTTCATTTATCTTCCAGTCGAGCTTTTTGAGGTACTGGTCTACCAGATCAACCTCCATCTTGTCGGCAATCTCTCTCAATCTCGCATGCTGATCCCGGTATATGATGTACGCCTTGGCGGTCTTGCGGTATGATGATCCGAGGAGCATCTCCTCGACGATATCCTGTATCTCTTCCACGGTCATGATCTTGCTGTCAAAGAACTTTTCCGCCAGGCTGAGGGCCTTTATCGTCAGCCTCTGTGCCACCGCTTCATCAAACTCGCCGGTAGCCGCTCCCGCCTTTGAAATCGCAGCTGTGATCTTCGTTGCGTCAAACCTGTCCAGGCGACCGTCTCTCTTTCGGATCTTATTGTGCACGGATTGTTCCCCCCTCTGTCGTGTGAACACAACATATTGTGGTCGAATAGTAGTACTAATACTATATGTCGTCAAGAAAAATCTTTCGCATGACGAGACATCACCAAAAGAATATGCTGGAAAGAGGACGGTTCCCCCTGCCAGAAAAGTATGGACACAGATAAAACCCCGGAATTTGATAATTCTTGGGAGACCGACATGTCTAAAAAACTTGACTAGTTCCTATGGCTCGTACTAAGAGATTTCTTACCATAATTGATCGGAGGGGAGCAACGTTGATTCCACGGTATTCGAGAGACAAGATGACATATATCTGGGGCCCTGAAAACCGGTTCCAAAAATGGCTCGACATCGAGATCCTCGCGTGCGAGGCCCTTGCCGCCCAGGGGAAGATACCGGCCGAATCGCTCAATACCATCAGGGAAAAGGCCGGGTTTGATATCCGGAGAATTGATGAGATTGAAAAAACGGTCAAACATGACGTGATAGCCTTTCTCACCTCGGTCTCGGAAAAGGTGGGGGAAGATGCGAGATACATACATATGGGTCTCACGTCCTCCGATATATTGGACACCTCCCTTGCCGTTCTCCTGAAGGAGGCGTCGGAGCTCCTTATCGCGGATATGGATGACCTCCTGGTTGTCCTGAAGGATAAGGCATTTGAATACAAGGATACCATCATGATCGGAAGGTCGCACGGGATTCACGCCGAGCCGATTACCTTCGGCCTCAAGATGGCCCTCTGGTATCAGGAGATGAAAAGAAACCGGGTACGGCTTGTCAGCGCTCGGGAAACGATCAGCTGTGGAAAGATAGCGGGGGCCGTCGGCACCTTTGCCTTTATCGATCCCGGGGTCGAAGCATATGTATGCAAGAAGCTGGGGTTGAAACCGGCCCCCATATCCACGCAGATTGTCCAGCGGGACAGACACGCCGAGTATTTTGCCACACTTGCCATAACGGCATCTTCTCTTGAAAAATTCTCCACGGAGATACGGCATCTTCAGAGGACGGAGGTCAGAGAGGCCGAGGAATTTTTCTCCCCCGGGCAGAAGGGGTCTTCGGCAATGCCCCACAAGAGGAACCCCGTGCTCTCGGAGAACCTCTCCGGCCTGGCGCGGCTGATGAGATCCTATGCCCTTGCCGCGATGGAAGATGTGCCCCTCTGGCATGAACGGGATATCAGCCATTCTTCCGTTGAGCGGGTTGTTGCCCCTGACGCCACGATACTCCTTGATTTCATGCTGAGCAGATTTACCGGTGTTGTTAAAAACCTCCTTGTATACCCGGAGCGGATGCTGGCCAATCTGAACATGACCAGGGGGCTGGTCTTTTCACAGATGGTGCTGCTCAAGTGTATTGAAAAGGGTATGTCGAGAGAAGATTCCTATGCACTCGTTCAGAGGAATGCCATGAAATCGTGGGGGGAGGATCTGGACTTCAAACAACTGCTCCTAGAAGACCAGGAGGTTATGTCGTCCTTGAGCAGGGAGGATATCGACGGCGTGTTCAGACTGGAGAATTTCCTTGGCCATGTGGATTTCATATTTGACAGGGTGTTTGGAGGCGACAATGAAGGCTCTTAAATGGATTGTTGTGCTGTTTTTCGTGGCGGGAATCTTCGGATGCAGTTCCGTACGCGAGTACGTTGAAATTGCCCGAGGTGATGCCATCTCAGGGGAATATTTCGATACACTGAACAGGTATACACAGGAGAAGACGCTCTATTCCGAATTTGAGACGCGTATCCGCGTCGTCGCAACATGGAAGAGCCGGGAATTTACGGATGCGTACCTCTCGGAATATGCCAAGCTCTATCTTCTAACCGGTGCGGCCAGGGAGGAGAGGAAGGACATCCTCTCCGGTGCGTCGTCCGACCTCAGGGAGTTTCTGTTTTACGCATATACCCCTGATAGAGACTCCAACGATTTTTCAAAGGCCGATTCCATCTGGAAGGTGTTTTCACTTAGCGAGGGGGGAGAAAGGGTGGATCCTGTGGAAATACGGGAGATTGAGACCAGTCCCCTTGTCACGAAGTTCTTCCCCTATGTGAAGCCGTATGGAAAATTCTACAGCGCAAAATTCTCCACATTGCCCCTTCCAGGCACAAAGACTCCACCCGGTCATGGCAGCCAGACCCTTGTTTTTACCGGGGTTCTCGGGAAGGTGGATCTGAAGTGGAACAGCGGCAAGAATCCCTGAAGGCTATCTTCTGATGGCTTATAACCACAACATCTTGTGGTATTTTCTACTTGACATACAAGATAAGTTGCCCCTATACTCCCCTGAACCGGTAGGGGATATCTGTTTGTGCATCTTGAGAAATGTGGATTTCTTTAACGGAATAGGGCGTGACCGGAGGAAACAGTGGAAGATAACATCGGATATCTGATGGATAGTGAGGATGAGAATATCCGGTTGGATATCAAGACGGACCCCGATGCCGTCAGGAGACAGGCCGGTTGGTGCGGCGTAAGACCGGGCGCGCGCGTGCTTGATGCCGGATGTGGGTCGGGGATCACGACATTCATTCTCAGCGATATGGTCCAGCCGGGTGGAACGGCAGTGGGTGTGGATTATTCGAAGGCCCGGATCAGGTATGCAAGGGAACATTATGGCAGAAATGGTGGAATCGAATTTCATATCCGTGACCTGACCAAGACTTTTGACGGAATAGGGAAATTCGATATAATATGGGTACGCTTTGTATTGGAGTATTTCCGTGTTGAAAGTCGGGATATTGTAAATAACCTTGCAGAGCTCCTCAACCCCGGAGGGTATCTCTGCCTCCTGGATCTCGATCACAATTGTCTCAATCACTATGGGTTGTCGCCTCAGATGACGGAATTGCTGCATAGACTAATGGCAAGGCTGGATGATGAGCATAATTTCGATACCTACGCGGGGCGTAAGTTGTACTCATACCTCTATGACCTTGGTTTGGAAGATATCCGGATGGATCTTGTCCCGCACCATCTCTTCTACGGAGAGACTAATGATAAAGATATTTTCAACTGGACCAAGAAGATAGAGATGGCCGCAACGAAACTCGGCGATCTGTTCGATGATTATGCCGGCGGGAGAAATGCTTTCTTGGGAGAATGCGAGCGATTTCTCCATGATCCCAGGCGCTTTACGTATACCAGCCTGATTCTCTGTAAGGGGAGGAAACCTGCGAAGGTTTAAATCAAGGTTCCCTGCGAGATTGTTATACCACCTGCTCGAGCTGAAACCCCTTTTCCTCAAAGAGCTTAAGGCAGGCGCTCACGGCCTCCGGGTCGTAGAGGGTGCCGGCACCCTGTTCTATCTCTTTCAGCGTCTCGGCCATACCTAAAGATGGCCGGTACGGCCTGTCGGTTGCCATGGCCTCCACCACGTCGGCAACCGTTATGACCCTTGATTCTATCAATATATCATCGCCGGAAAGCCCCCATGGATAGCCTGAACCGTTCATCTTTTCGTGGTGCTGGCGCACGATCTGGGCGACCGGGTACATGAATTCGATATTTTTCAGGATATTGAAACCAGCCTCGGGATGGGTCTTGATTATCTTGAATTCGATATCGGACAACTTCCCGGGCTTGTTGAGGATCTCCGCCGGGACGTTTATCTTTCCGATATCATGGATCATGGCGGCCATGCGGATCCCTCCGATTTTATCTTCGCCGAGGCACATCTCTTCGGCGATGGCGACGGCTATACCCATGACCCTCCTCTGGTGCCCGGATGTGTACGGGTCTTTTGACTCCACAATAACCGCCATGGCGTCAATGGTGCTCTGCAGGGCCGCTTCCAGGACCTCCACGTGCCTTTCAAGTTCGGTAATATCCTTTATGGTGCCTATCGCCCCGATCACTTCGCCTGCCGGGCCAAGATTCGGAGAGCAGCTTATGTTAAAGAGACGTTCTCCTCCATCACTGGTGAGAAGCACGCCCGTAAAGCCTGTGACAGTTTCCTTGTTGTTTTTTACCCGGTCCAGGTACCGTTCAAAATGTCCTATATCCTCCCTCCTGACGAAATCAATACAATACCGTCCGATGACCTTTTCCTTTTCGTACCCCAGTATGTTCTCCCATGCCGGATTGATGTAGTTAAATGCCCCAGAGGCATCCAGCGTGTAGATGATATCGGGCGCGTTTTCTCCCAGGGCCCTGAACCGCGCCTCGCTCTGCCTGATTTCCTGGTATGTCCTGGCGTTGTTCATGCTTATGCCGATCTGGGGCGCTATTCCCATGAGAAGGCTTATGTCGCTCTGGCTGAAGGGCTTCTTCGATTGCAGGTTTTCCACAGCCAATACCCCCTCCGACCGTCCCTCATATATTATCGGAACGCAGATAAACGACTTGATCCCCAGCAGTTTCATGAATTCGAGTGTCTTTGGTGTAACATCCTCTTTGATCTTATCGATATTTTCTATCAGAAAGGGTCTCTGTTCCCTGAACGAAACGACAAACGGGCCGAGCGAATCGGGCTTGTCCAGGTGAAACATTGCCTTTTTCACGAAGCCTTCCAGATCAGAGCTGTATCCATACCCCGCGGCATATACGAGACGGAGCCTATCCTCATCGGCGAGCATGATCGTTCCCCGATCGAAGTCGAGACGTTTCTGGAGTACCTCCATAGTGTAGGCGAGGAGCTGATCGATATTCAACATGCTGGATGTTCCCTGACCTATCTCCTGGACAAGGAGGGCATTATTGTACCGGGCATTGGTCTGCTCCAGAAGGTTGCCGGCCGTTTCGCTGTCACTCTTGAGTTTTGAACTGACTTCTTTCTTTCCCAGATGTTCCGAATAGGCGTAAATGCCTGTCGTGAGGAGAGCACATGAAACTGCCAGGAGTGCCCAGTGCAGGTGGGGCAATATGAAGAAGAGACCGATAGACGCTATAATACCGAGGACGGTCGCGTAATTGCGGATGCGCTTCCATATGAATGAAGGGGTCTGGCTCCAGGTGATAATGTATGTGCAGGTCTCGTCCCCCCTGTGCATGCATGTAGTGTGGTCGATTTCGGCCAGCTCATTTGTAAACATCCTGGCCACCCCCTCGAACACCCCTGTCCTGTTCTCGCACTGATAGGGTTTTTCGACGACGCCCTCTTTGGTAGTTACGATTATTTCGACGATATTGCTGCCAAGTCGTTTTGTGGCGAGAGTACATGAGCGACTTACCTGCTCGTACAATTTATCCATCACCCCGTAGGCGGTCGCGGGGGTTATAAAGCCGAGGGCGTATTGCTGTACGGGCAGACCTGCCTTGGAAAGAGCGGAGTAGCGTCCCGCTTCTCGAGCGATGTTGGGATTGCCTGTCTTACGGACAACGATCTCGATAAAACGGTCAATCTGTCCCTGTGTAAGCCAGCACCCATCATCCTCCATCTGATAGGTGGTAATCCCCGCATACTCCAGAATGGGGGCAACGTCTACCTCGGAATAATGTTTGTTTATATACTCTATGTGGATCTTTATGATTCTTATGCTGTAGAGAGGGGTGTCGCTCATTTTGTCAGGTACCTTCTGATGAGGAATTTGATAAGGAACCTAATTTTCGCCTTCAACTGTCCCTTCAGGTAATCCAGAAAATCCTTTCCGTGCTGCATATCCATGATAAACATGATGTATTGTTTCTCATAGGATATATCATTATTTTCCATATACGTGTGAGGGTATATGAGAAGGGGAATTTTTTCAACCTCATATATTCCCGTCAGACGGGCGACCGCGTTGGACAATATATCCCAGGGCAGTCCCGTCGGATCGGTTATTATGATCTTGATGCCGTTGAGAAGCTCGGAAAGATTAAGGCCGAGATCTGACTGATTTACGATCATAACGGCCTTCAGTTCGCCTGCATGCGTGAGCGAATATACCTTCCAGCTTCTCTTGAATCCGTGACGTTGATATAATTCTTCTAGTGATTTGCTGCCTGAGTCAACGTGGCCGAGGCGCAGGGCATCCAGGAGCAGTCCATTGGCATGATTTCTGTAAAACCGCTCAAGCTCGAACAGGTCTGGGGCCGAGAACTTCTTCAACGACCACCCGTCTGGGAGAGACCCCTGGGGAGATGCCGTTGGATAGTTCTTATAGGCGAAGGTGTCCAGTGAGCAGGCCTGTGGGTTTCTGAGGTGCCGCGCAAAATCACCGAAGAACATATCCATGAATTTGGTCTGGGGACGGTAGTAACAGATCCAGTGGTCCATGTCAAAGCCCGGCAATCGGTAGAATCCCTCAAAGTAGTTTATGATCTGTCTCAACAAGGGGATCCCTGTGTTTTTACCGGTTTGCGGGTCTGGCCGTGCGGCGAGATGATGCACCATCCAGGAGCGTTCATATGCCTTCACCATGGAGACATGGCCGTATATTTGCCCGTTTCTCTGATAGACCATGTGTTCGACCATTTCCGGATTGTTCTGGTAGAGCTTGCGGTACGTTTCCTTGAAGGCATTTCTGTGGGATTCAATGAGACCGTACTTCTTGGGATATATAAACCCGGTGTCAAAAAAGAACTTCCACAGGGCGTCCATATCTACTTCCTCGGAGACACGGATGTTCGGATCTACCACATTGCCCAGTATGTTGCTTAGTCTACCATACGTCGTGACATCCATATCCAGGATGACCATGCCGCAGCGGAACAGGTCCTTCTTTTCTTTTCGACGGTATACAACCTGCGCGGTGCATGGCATTGCCGCAGCGCCCGAGCAGTTAACGTTCACCCCGGAGATGATCATGCCCGGAACCAGGACGCATTCATCGTCCCGTTCCCGTACCGAGAACCCGGTGACGGAGATATCGTGTATGTCGCGCTGCACCTTTTTCCCCCAAAAGGGATGTTCGAAGCTGATGCTGGACGACGGCGATAGCTGCACGCGGGGGCTGCGTATCTTTCTGCCCCTGAAGCGGTGGAACTGGTTCATCATAGGGGCGAGCACAATCTCCTTCACAGACATGCTGCTTGTCTGGTTCATGAACCGGCAGGGGTCTGAGAAGATGATCTTTTGGCCCTGGCAGAGGGTGAGGGTAATCGGTTCATCCGGGTTCAGCCAGTGAAAGGACCCGTCAAGACAGGGGGTAACCCTGACGCGGAGAGAGAGGGGGCTGAAATCCAGCAGTTCGCCTCTGGCCAGGAACCCGCTCTGGCTGAGCTCGGCGGTAACCCCCTGACATGCGAATCGTCTGGCCTGTCGTTTCCCAAGGAGGTACCCCGTATCGGGCATCTGAATCGTAAAAGACTCCCTGTCGATATTCAGCAGTTTTACCGGCACTACTGTTGCCGACATGCCGTCATCAAGCACCAGATTCAGGAAACGGTGGTATTCAAACCCCGGCATGGTTTCCTTAGACCATCGGCAGGTTATCGTCTCTCCCATGCACGGCTGTGGATAGGCGGGTATGAAGATGTCTTCTTCATACCGGGGATCTCTCAGGTGAGCCCAGAGGTATCCGTCGGTGAAATTGAGGTGATTTATGATATTGGTCAGCTTCCGCTTGTCTATCCTGGGAGCAGACTTGGGTATCTCTGTAAGATCACGGTGTTTGAACAGGGGTGGCGGCAGGAGAAACTTTCTTTCCATCTCCCCCCGGGTGTCGTGGGCGGAATTTGTCCCGGGATCCTTTGAGTTGTCCCCTCGTGCAACTCCGGTGTTAGAAGAGTCTTGAAAACAACGATCTTTTTTGTCCGAATCGATCATCTGCTCTCACCACGTCCCTACATTCATCCTGACCAAAGCAAGTTATATGTCAGGTAACCAACTGTCTTCTGTTCAGTTTCAGCCGATCTCCATTCTGGAGTGGCCCTTTTTCGCAATCTCCGATCAACCTGCACGCCTGCCGGAGGGTATCTATGCGTGCGCCCTACAGAACTTTTTGATTTTTTAAATCGTTATGCAAAACACCCGTCCTTAAAGGGCACACCGTCCCATAATCCTTATGAAACCGCCCAAATCCCGCCTATCGGGATTGCAGGACCCTTCCTATGGTCAGTATTTCGGCCTCCTTTGTGCCTTCATACAGTTCAAGTATCTTGGCGTCCCGGTACCACCTCTGGACCGGGTACTCTTCTATATAGCCGTACCCTCCATGGATCTCAACGGCGGCATTGGCGCAGAATACGGCGGTCTGTCCCCCGTAGTATTTGGCCATGGCCCCCAGGTGAAAATCGGGTTTGCCGCTGTCTACCGACCACGCAGCCTTGTAAACGAGATTTCTCAGGGCCTCCGTCCTGATCGCCATCTCAGTCAGCTTCTGCATGGTGATCTGAAAGGCCCCAAGCGGTTTGCCGAAGGCGGTTCTCTCCCGAGCATATTTGACGGATTCATCGAGGCAGCCCTGAGACAGACCGAGCGCCTGGGCGGCCACCATGATCCTCGTGATGTCGAAAAAATGCATCAGCTGGTAGAACCCTTTCCCTTCCGTGCCCAGCAGATTTTCCTGGGGAACCCTCACATCTTCGAGAGCGATCTCAGCCGTATCGGTGGCCCTGATGCCCATCTTGCCGTGGATCTTGGTCCGTGTGATACCGGGGGCATCGGCGGGGACCAGTATCTGGCTGAACCTGCTGTGTGTCTTTTCATCGGGATTGGTGATGCACTGGCATACCATCCAGTCGCAGACGGTCCCGTTGGTAATGAACATCTTGCTTCCGTTGATGATATAGTCGGCGCCGTCTTTCACCGCTCTCGTTCCATATCCGGCTACGTCCGTCCCGGCATTTGGTTCCGTGTATGCCCCGGCGCTCACCTGCTCCCCACTGCATACGGGGGGAAGGTATCGTTGTTTCTGTTCTTCCGTTCCGAAGGCGTAGACTGCTTCGCATCCGAATCCCGCGGCGACGAGATTGAGGCCTATCCCCGTATCGATCCTGGAAAACTGCTCCATTACCAGAGAATTGCCCAGTATTCCCACGCCTGCTCCGCCATATTCTTCCGGTACCCACGCGCAGACGAGGCCATTCTGCGCGGCCTTCTTCCGCAGTTCGGGGGTATATTTTTCCTCCCTGTCGCACTCCTCCGAGACGGGGGCTATCTCCGCCTGGGCGAACTTATAAGCCATATCCTGCAGCATCTTCATCTCTTCAGGTAGTTCAAAGTCCATGTTCCCCTCCTTCTGTTCGTCGCATATCGCTACGTATGGCACAGGGATTCCAAACACGCCTGCAGTATCGTAGTATGCGCACGGTTTGTAAATACCTCTTTAGTATGAATTTAAAGGATTACTTTAAACAATGCTTCCCACTGTGAATCCGTCCAGCTTATCCCTCTTCCTTGCTGTAATCGTACACGCCTTTGCCTGTTTTCCTGCCGTACCTCTTTGCCCTTACCAGCTTTTTGAGGAGGGGGGCGGGCCTGTACTTGTCCCCCAGTTCCTCATGGAGCCCTTCTATCACGTGGAGGAGGGTTTCCAGACCGACAAGGTCGGCGAGCGCCAGGGGGCCGATGGGATGGTTGCATCCCAACACCATCCCCGTGTCTATATCCTCCGCACTTGCGACCCCTTCACCCAGGGTGAAAAAAGCCTCGTTGAGCATGGTGCACAGGATCCGGTTGACGGCAAAGGCCGGCGCTTCATTGACAATGATGATCTCCTTGCCGATCTTTTCTCCCCACTCCTTCGCCGCTTCCAGGGTCTCTTCGGATGTTTCATGCCCCTTTATGATTTCAAGGAGACGCATGACAGGGACGGGATTGAAAAAATGGGTGCCGATGAATTTTTCCGGTCTCTTGGTAATAGCCGCCATCTCCGTGATGCTGAGACCCGATGTGTTGGTAAAAAAAAGGCACCGGGCCGGCACGACTTCTTCCAACTCGGCGTACACCTTCTTCTTGACATCCATCACCTCGATGATCACCTCAACGACGACGTCTGCATCACCGGCGGCCTCTTTCAGGTCCAGGGTAGGCTTCAGTCTTCCGAGGATAGCCTCCATTTCTTCCGGCGTCATCTTTCCCTTTGATACGCCGCGGGCGAGAATCTTCTTTATGCTATCCATGCCCCCGTCGATGAAGCGCTGTTCTATGTCCCTCAGCGCGACCTCATAGCCTGCCTGTGCGCATATCTGGGCGATACCGCTCCCCATCAGCCCTGCCCCCAAAACACATACCTTTTTTATCTCCATCTCTTTCCCCTTTCCTATGATTGACAGCCGTGGAGAGAGGCCCTTTAGCCCGGCCGCTGGATCGCACTACCGCTGGACGTGGTGCAACCCGAGGCATGACCGGCGTTGGACCTTCCGCGAGGTTGTCATAATGTGTTTCCGAACAGAGCCACGCTGACAACGCTCATGCAGGGGAACCCCCCCAGATTGTGTGTCAGGCCTATCCTGGGATTTTCAAGCTGCCTCTCCCCCGCTTTCCCCTGGAGCTGTGTGTATTCCTCATAGATCATCCTGAGGCCTGATGCCCCTATCGGGTGGCCGAAGCATTTCAGACCACCGTCGGTCTGGCAGGGTATCTGGCCGTCAAGGTCGAAGAAGCCCGCCTCGATGTCATGGATGGCCTTTCCCCGGGGAGATATCTGGAGGTCTTCGTACGTGGAGAGCTCCGTGATGGAAAAACAGTCATGTACCTCCATCATGCTGATTTCTTCGCGGGGATTTGTTATGCCGGCCTCCTTGAAGGCCGCGCATCCGGCCCGATAGGTGGGCATGACGTGGGTGCCGTCCCACTTCTGGTGCGCCATCTCCTCCCCCGAGGAGACGGCTATCTGCAGCCCCTTGACGTAGACGGGGTCTTTCCTGAAGTCCTTGGCCTTATCAGCGCGGCAGACGATGGCACACGCGGCCCCATCGCTCACGCCGCAGCAGTCAAAGAGTCCAAGGGGCCAGGCTATTATCGGGGCGTTCATGATCTTTTCGATGGAAACCTCGCTCCTCAGGTGCGCCTTGGGGCTCAGTGTGCCGTTATGGTGACTCTTTGACGATATGTGCGCCAGCGCCCTCTTCCCCTCCTCTGGGGAGAGGCCGTATTTTTCGAAGTATGCCGTTGCCAGCATGGCGAACCCGCCCGGGGCCGTGAGATTGGCAAAGATGGCCCTGTTCTGCGATCCCAGCAGGTTGCCGAAGTCGGGAAGGCCGCCGTACCCGGTGTCTTTCAGCTTTTCAACCCCCATAGCCAGTGCGATGTCGCACGCACCCGAAGCCACCGCATAGCAGGCGCCGCGAAAGGATTCCGTCCCGCTGGCACAGAAATTCTCCACCCTGGTCGCCGGAATAAAGGGCAGCTTCAGGGTCTTTGTCAGTGACAGGGCACTCTTGCCCACGTTGACCTCATCGAAACAGGTTCCGAACCATGCGGCATCTATATCTTCTTTATCTATACCGGCATCGTGCAGGGCATCCTGAAACGCATCGACCATCAGATCGGATGCGTCTTTATCCCACAGCTCACCGAAGGTGGTGCACCCCATACCTATTATGGCTACCTCATTTTTTATTCCTTTTGCCATCGTATATCTCCTTTTTCACAGATTGATGGATTGCGGGTTTTTGAA